>JALYPE010000429.1 GCA_030856525.1 Pseudomonadota bacterium
GAAGATCAAATGTGGGAGCGGGCTTGCTCGCGAAGGCGTCAACCCGATGAAAGTCAGGCTCAGCCCTTAAGCACCCGCGCCAATGTCGACTTCACCTTGCCCATTCCCTCAAGCAACGCCTGCTCGATCTCGGCCATGGTGATCACAGCCGTGGTCTTGCCTGCCGCCGGGTTCACCACCAGCGCGAGACAGGCGTAATCCAGTTCCAGCTCGCGAGCCAATGCAGCTTCAGGCATGCCGGTCATGCCGACGATATCGCAGCCATCACGCTCCAGTTTAGCGATTTCAGCTACGGTTTCCAGACGCGGACCTTGGGTGCAGGCGTACACGCCCTGACCGCTGTAAACGACGCCCTCAGCCGCCAGCGCCGCAATCAACTGCTGACGCAGCGGTTCGCTGTAAGGAAAACTGAAATCGATGTGCGTGACGTGTTCCAGGTCGCTGGCGAAATAGGTGTGTTCACGACCACTGGTGTAATCGATCAACTGATGCGGGACGCAGAAATGTCCAGTGCCCATCGCCGAATGAATGCCGCCAACGGCATTGACCGCCAGAATGGCTTGCGCACCCGCTTGCTTCAACGCCCAGAGATTGGCGCGATAATTCACCTGATGCGGTGGGAAGCGGTGCGGATGGCCGTGGCGTGCCAGGAACAGTACTTCCTTTCCGGCGTATTCACCGATCTGTACATCGGCAGAAGGCGCGCCGTAGGGAGTATCAACCGCCAGTGACTGGCGAATGCTCAGGCCTTCGAGTTGAGTCAGGCCGGTGCCACCGATAATCGCGTAAACCGTCATAACGTAAAGTCCTTATTCAATCAGTTGGGCGTCTTTGAGCGCACCTATGGCCGTCAGCCAACGTGGGTCCTGACGATATTCCGTGCTGGCATGCGACTGCCCACGCATCCTCGCAATGCGCTCGGAAGGTCGCACTTTCAGACGCTGCGCCGCGCTCAAGGCAAGCTCGGCAGCGGCGCGATCGTTGCACACCAGGCCCATGTCACAGCCGGCCGTCAGTGCGGCTTCGATACGGCTGGCAGCATCGCCGACCACGTGGGCGCCGGCCATGGACAAGTCGTCGCTGAAGATCACCCCGTCGAACTGCAACTCGCCGCGCAGGATGTCCTGCAACCAGCGCCGGGAGAAACCGGCGGGCTGCGAATCGACTTGCGGGTAAATAACGTGAGCAGGCATGACAGCAGCCAATTGCTTGCTCAATTTCGCGAAGGGAACCAGGTCGCTGGCGCGGATCTCGTCGAGACTGCGCTCGTCGTTGGGGATCGCCACGTGCGAATCCGCTTCGGCCCAACCGTGCCCCGGGAAGTGTTTGCCAGTGGCGGCCATGCCAGCACTGTTCATCCCGCGGATAAACGCACCCGCCAGCAGCGCAGCGCGTTGCGGGTCGCCTTCGAACGAGCGGGTGCCGACTACGGCACTGCGCTGGTAATCGAGGTCCAGCACCGGTGCGAAGCTCAGGTCGAGGCCAACGGCCAATACCTCGCTCGCCATGATCCAGCCGCATTGCTCGGCCAGATACTCAGCGTTCGTGTTGTCGGCGATGGCGCGCATGGCCGGCAGGCGAATGAAGCCTTGACGCAGACGCTGAACCCGACCGCCCTCCTGATCCACCGCCAGCAGCAGATCAGGGCGAATGGCACGGATGGCGGCACTCAGCTCACGAACCTGACGCGGGTGCTCGATGTTGCGGGCAAAGATGATCAGGCCGCCGACTTCAGGCTGACGCAATAATTGGCGATCTTCGGCCGTCAGCCAGGTACCGGCGACGTCCACCATCAACGAGCCTTGCAGGCCAGCAGTCATAAGGATTCCTTGAAAACGAAAAACCCGGTTCGCACGCTTGCTACGCCATGGGCTGTGCCCTGCAGGTCGGCAATATCAGTGGGAAGCGGGTTCAGAACGAGAGTCGGCATGGGCGGCTAGCTTAACGGAAGTCAGCTGCTGCGCCCACCCGTGTGCGGTCAAACCTTGGCGGCAATCGGAGTCGATTTGCTACGTGGTCGAAGTTGCGCGGTGGCCATCGCCGAGTCGGTCACGCCGGTTTCGGCGCGCATGCCGGCGGCCAGGAATGGCACCATCAGACGCATGACCTGTTCAATGGACGTGTTGACGCCAAAATCAGTCTCGGCAATGGCGCGCAGCGCTTTGATGCCGGACATGCTGAACGCGGCAGCACCCAGCATGAAGTGCACACGCCAGAACAGCTCAATAGGCGGGATACGCGGGGCAGCTTCATTGACCAGCATCATGTAACGCCGGAACACCTTGCCATACATGTCTTCGAGGTAACGGCGCAGGTGACCCTGACTTTGACTGAACGCCAGTCCGAGCAAACGCATGAAAATAGACAGGTCGTTGCCGCTGCGTGGCTGCACCACAAGCGCTTGCTCAACGAGGATTTCAAGCAGCTCTTCGAGGGACGGTTTGTTTTCGGGTTTGGACTGACGGCGCTCAAGCTCTTTATCGAGACTCAGACAGAACGGCCCGAGAAACCGCGAGAAGACTGCCTGGATCAAAGCCTTCTTCGAGCCGAAGTGATAATTCACCGCAGCCAGATTGACCCCAGCCTTGCTGGTGATCAGACGCAAAGAGGTTTCAGCGAATCCTTTTTCCGCGAACAGCTGTTCTGCAGCATCGAGAATGCGTTCAACGGTTTCCGACTGGGCCATGGCTACTCCGCCTGACAAACACTTGTTTGAAACATACGTTTTCAGCCCAGCCCTTGTCAAGCCTGCCGGTCCGTTTTGGGAATGGTCGGTCAGCTATTTAACCACACAACTCGACGTTGTTAATCAGCCGCTGAATTGACCGTCCGGCGCCGAATGAAAAAAGGGGCATTGCCAAGAGCTTTCCACTGTATATAATCCCAGTCACTGTATAAAAAGACAGAGCGATCAATATGCTAAAGCTGACGCCACGCCAAGCAGAGATTCTGGCCTTCATCAAACGCTGCCTCGAAGACAATGGTTATCCCCCAACCCGTGCGGAAATCGCTCAGGAACTGGGCTTCAAATCACCCAACGCGGCTGAAGAACACTTGAAAGCGCTGGCGCGCAAGGGCGCTATCGAGATGACGCCGGGTGCGTCTCGCGGTATTCGTATCCCTGGCTTTGAAGCCAAGGCGGACGAATCAACACTGCCGATCATAGGTAGAGTGGCTGCCGGCGCACCTATTCTCGCCCAGCAGCACATCGAAGAGTCCTGCAACATCAATCCCGCCTTCTTCCATCCGCGCGCTGATTATCTGCTGCGCGTGCATGGCATGAGCATGAAGGACGTAGGCATTTTCGATGGCGATCTGCTAGCCGTCCATACGACTCGTGAAGCCCGCAATGGCCAGATCGTGGTGGCGCGCATCGGCGATGAAGTCACCGTCAAGCGCTTCAAGCGAGACGGCAGCAAGGTCTGGTTGATGGCCGAAAACCCTGAATTTGCCCCTATCGAAGTCAACCTGAAAGATCAGGAACTGGTGATTGAAGGCTTGAGCGTTGGCGTCATTCGCCGCTAAAGGAGGCTTTATGCAGTTCCCACACACCTCACAGCAAGCCCAACTGCCGTTGTTCGAGGCATTCATGGTGCAGCCAATGGCGCCGATTCTGGAAGATGTGGTCAAGGCGCCCTGGAGCGCCGAACCGGATGTTTTCAGCGAATTGTCGCTTCGAGGTGCGGCCGGGAATTGCCTCAACCTTCTGGCCCCTGTACTGCGGGAGTTAAGCCAGGATCAGGATGCGCGGTGGCTGACGCTCATCGCACCGCCGGCCAGCGTTACGCAAGCCTGGCTACGGGATGCCGGATTGAACCGTGAACGCATCCTGCTGCTGCAACCGCGTGGCACCCAAAGCG
>JALYPE010000464.1 GCA_030856525.1 Pseudomonadota bacterium
AGCGAGTTGCGTCCCCGCTATCAGTCTGAAGCTCCTCTGCGCCACGAGACTTTGAATCAGATGGCGGGCAGCACACTTCAGTAAATAGATCGTTGCCGACCGGAGGGGCAGGTTTGCTCGGCTCCGCCAAGGCATACAGGGTGGACGGAGCAGCTTTGGCCGCACAGCATGATTTGCCGGCATCCGGCGCAGGCGCGCAACAACCTTCGCCTTCTGGTCGGGAGGGGGCTGGACTCACGTCTGCAGCTTTCGGAGCACAACAACTGCTTGCGGACTGAATTTTGGCTGCGCCTGGATCGAAAGCCGTGGCGGCAGGTGCACAGCAGCCCGAGCCTGCGGACGGATCAAAAACTTCGACACCGGCCTGAGTTTCCGGTGTTGGCTTGTCACCGCAACAGCTTTTCATAAGGGCACTCTCGGCAATTCATGGCGAAGAGTGAACACCCTATAGCCACTATAAGGTCAAGCACTTCGTGAAGCGCTTTGACCCGTTCTTAGCATCACTAAATTTGCTTATCGCGACTGATTGATCTCACTCCAGATCAAGTCATAGAGCTGCTGGGCACCGAAGTTAGTCAGCGGTTTACCGTTGACGAAGAATGTCGGCGTGCCGCTTACACCAACCTTTTTCGCATCGGCGGCGTCTCGTTCAATTGTTGCCGTGATCTCGGGAGACATCATGTCCTCGCGTGCCTTGGCCACATCCAGGCCTGCCTGGCCGGCAGCGTCCCATGCCGCCATAGCCTTGGCGTCATCATGCCATTGCGGCTGAGCCTCAAGGACAGCTTCCAGTACCGGTACAAACACGCCTTGTTTCCGTGCGGTTTCTAGAATCCGGATGGCCTCTTCAGACCCGACGTGCAGTCGAACATAGCGCAGCACTAGACGAACATCGCCCGGATGCTGGGACATCATCTTTTTGACAATGGGATAGAAGGCGCGGCAGCTCTCACACGATGGGTCAAAGAACTCGACAATAGTGACCGATGCCTTGGCGGGGCCAAAGCTTGGCGAATTGAATCGCACCAGCGCCCCAGCTTCCTCCACGGGAGCAGTCGCCTGGGGCACTGTCGATGCGCGGTCATAAAAGAATGCAGCAACCGCAAAGCCGATTACGGCCAGGACACTGATGGCGAGGATGATGATGCGACGACTCATTGGGTAAATCTCCGGCGGATAAGAACAAGAAGAACGATCAGAAGACTGAATACGCCTAGCGATAACAATGGCAATGGCACGCCACTGAGGATGGTCATGTCGGCACCGGAGCATGACGGGCCGGCACCACAAGGTTGAATGCTTTCGGAAATTAGTCCGAAATAAAGCATGTTGTGATACAGGGCGATCAACCACCCCATAACAGCTAACGGCAATGCGTAACGCCAGACGCCTGTGTCCGATATGCAGCAAGCCACGCCCAGCACAAGCACCAGAGGAAACATGAAGGCACGCTGAAACCAGCAAAGAATGCATGGCACCTGTCCCATGACTTCGCCCACGAACAGCACAGCGAGAGTGGAAACAAGTGTAAGCAGCCAGGCACATAACAGGAGCGCCCAACCTTTGGATTTAGGCTGTTGGTGTGTGGTTTGCATTGAGTTAAAGCCCTTTCTTATAGAAGTGGTAAGGGCGCGCGCGGATTTGCTTATCGCCTGAAGCAGGTAGAATGAAGGTTCTAGCGACTATAAGGTCAAGCGAAATGAGTTCGACCACTTACACAGTTGGTGCCTTGGCGAAGGCGACTGATACCAAGGCAGTGACCATCCGCTATTACGAACAGGTCGGCCTGCTGCCTTCGGCAGGACGATCAACAGCGGGCTATCGCTTCTACACGAACGAAGAGCGCGACCGTCTATTGTTCATTCGCCGTAGCCGCGCACTAGGCTTCAGTCTTGACGATGTTCGAGAATTGTTGGGTTTTGCTGATAAACGCGACGCCTCCTGCGCCGGTGTGGATTCAAAAGTCGAAGGACAGTTAGAGCAGGTGAGGATGCGGATCCGAGACCTGCAAGGCTTGGAGGCTGAGCTGGTGCAGTTGATTGCTTGTTGCGAGGGAGGCGTGATCAAGCAATGCCGCATTATCGAGTCGATGTCTAATCGTCGTAAGGCTGGCTAAATTTGCGGGGCAAACTGCCGCGCTATGTCCGCTATACGTATAGGCCTATCCAGCCATGGAAGCCCACGTAGAGACCAACACCAATGATCAACACGCTGGATAGGTACGGTGCACGACGAGCCACGGTGCCCAGCCACGGCCAGCGATTGGAGGCCTGTTTAGCACCGATGGCTGCCGCAGCACCGACCGTGACTAAGGTAAGGGCCAAGCCGATGCTGAAGCACAGGACGAGCATGCCACCCAGCGCCACTTCTTTAACCTGAAGACACAGCAACAGAACGGTGATGGCAGCCGGACAAGGAATCAAACCGCCCGTCAAACCGAACACGACGATCTGGCCCGTGGTGACCTCGCGGTTGGTGAAGCGCTTACGGATATCATTTGCATGTGCGCGCTCGTGCGCATCCTGATAGCCGTCAATCGACAACTCTAGACCTTCCAGTTCGGAATGCGCATACCCGTGATCATGCTCCTGGTAGTCCAGATCATAATCATGGGAGTGGCCCGCATGCCCAAGACTCAGGCGAGCACTGAACTCATGAGGTTCCGGGATATCGACTGCCGACTCCAAGAAGCCTTCGCGCTCGACGAAAGAGAACGATTGGGTGCTGCCGTCTGGACGGGTAGTCCTTAGGCGAACATCTGAGGCGGGCCACACATGTCCTGTCAGTGTCTTCAGGCGCCAATGCGGTGGCATGCCTTCTTCGAAGATCGACAGTTCGATGCGCCCGTGGCCGGTATCGATTCGGTGGGTTTCATCATGATGGCCATGGTCATGCTCACAGTGTTCGTGATCATCACCTTGCTCGAACTTGAACATCTGCTCACCGCGCCAGGTACGCCACAGCATCCAGAGCGCAATCACGATGATCAGTGCGGATGACGCGAGCTGGAAGTACGGCTCAGTGGTTTGCGCGTCCAGGCCTTTGCCCAGGTACATGCCACCGATGGCGACTAACCAGACCACAGCGGTGTGCGACAGCGTCGCGGCCAGTCCCAACAAAACAGCCTGTTTGACCGAGCCACGGATGGCCACGATAAAGGCCGCCATCATGGTTTTTGAATGGCCCGGTTCTAGGCCATGCAAGGCACCGAGCAAAATAGCGCTCGGGAAATACAGCCAGGCGTGAGCCCCGCCTTGTTGCAGCAGTTCAGCAAAATTGGGCATATCAGACCTAGAGGTACTTGGTGATTTGCTTGAACGCTTCCAGCGGTGCGCGCTCGCCATTACCTAACGCCGAAACGGTGTTCTCCAGGCAGTGATCAATGTGATCCTGGATGAGCGTGCGCTTGGCTTGGCACACCGCTTTTTCAACGGCATGCAGCTGCTGAGCAATATCCACGCACTCACGACCTTCTTCGATCATGGTGATGATGCCGCGTAAATGGCCATCCGCCCGCTTGAGACGCTTGATGATCGCGTCGTGGCTTTGGTGGGTGTGCGGATGACTATGTTGGTGTTCTTGCTCACTCAAGGCTTAAGCCTCAGGCCTTTACGAAATACGCTGACATCCTATCCCCCCTAGGGGGATACGGTCAAACGTATCGCGGCCACACCGAGCGAGTTAAAACTCCGGACACTATGCTAAGCAGATCCCTGACAACGACGGTGGTACTGACACTGGTTCTCGCCATGTTTGTGGTCTGGGCCGGGCGATCTCTTTCCTTTCACTCGTGGTCAGCAGGCCACGCGGGTAAGCGGATCACAAAGGTCGTATGACCTTCTCTGGATACACATCCAACGGTGCCGTCATGGGCGTCAACCAGTGATTTGACGATTGCCAGCCCTAAACCGGCATGGTTCGTGGCGCCCTCTCTCCGTGCAGGATCGACTCGGTAAAAACGGTCAAACAGCCGGGGCAGATGGTCTACCGCTATCTCCTCGCCGGGATTTTCTACAGACAGGCTAACCATCCTGCCAAGCGGCTCAATTTTCACGGAGATTACGGAGTTAGGCGGGGTATACCTGAGCGCATTGGACAGCAAATTGGAGACCATCCTATCCAGCATCGTCGCATCACCATTCACAGCGCCGTGCCCGACTACCTCTAGCTTTACCCCTGTGTCGTCTGCCAGAAGTTGGTAATACTCGAACAATTTCTCGACGACCGAACGCAATTCGATTTTCTCTTTGGCAGGTAGAACCAGACCGTTGTCTGACTTTGCTAAGAAAAGCATGCCATCAATAATGCTGGAGAGTCGGTTCAGATCTTCCAGGTTGGAATAGAGATTCTCTTCGTAATCCTCTGGTGCACGTTTCTTTGTGAGGATGACTTCGGTATGTGTGCGCAGATTGCTGATAGGAGTACGTAGCTCATGCGCAATATCGGCTGAAAAGTTAGACAACCGAGCAAAAGATTCTTCAAGGCGAGCCAACATAGCGTTGAACGAAGTGACGAGGAGTTCTAGCTCGCGAGGCACAGAATCCATCGGAATACGCTCTTTCAGCGATCCGGCTGACATCGAGGCCGCGACTTTCGTCACTTGTGCGACCGGCTTCAGCCCGCTGCGCGCCACCAGCCACCCTAAACCTGCGCTGATCAAGGCGCTAATCGCCAGCCCGATCACCAACCACCAGCGCAGAGTTTCAACGAAATGCATATGGCTTGTGACGTCTAGACTCAGCCACGCGGTCAGCGGCTCAGCTTCATTCGCCAAATGAACTTGGGCTTTCATGCCTCGGTACTTATGGCTTCCAGCTGTCCACTCCCACATATTTTCCCCTGAGTCACCAGAGGAGGAAGGAGGATGTCCAACTGCATTTGAAGTCGCGAAGAACGTCTTCCCTCCCTTCGTGATAATGGACGCGGAGAGTTCCTGGTGAGCACCAAGGAGAGCTTGTAGTTGCAACACAACTTCTGAGGGGTCTGCGGAGCCAGCTTCGCCATCCATTATTTGCCGAATGGATTCGAGCTTTTCCGTCATCGCTTGACGGTCGAGAGCCTTGAAGTGATGTTGGCTGAATCCGTCAAAAGTAAAGCCTGCTACTACCAGCACGGCGACCACGGCACAGACAAACATCATGCTTAAACGGAGGGTAAGAGATGCGCGCCTCATTCTGTATCCGGAGCATCTAGCATGTACCCCATTCCCCTCGTGGTCTGAATCAGCTTGGTGTCGAAATCATCATCGATTTTGGCCCGGAGGCGACGAATCGCGACTTCGATCACGTTGGTATCACTGTCGAAGTTCATGTCCCAAACCTGCGATGCGATCAGTGATTTCGGCAAGACTTCTCCTCTACGGCGCATCAGCAACTCTAATAGCGAAAATTCCTTGGCCGTAAGGTCAATGCGTCGACCTGAACGCGAGGCCCGGCGCTTCAGAAGATCAACCTCCAGATCCCCGATCTTGATAGATGTCTGGTTGGGCACGGCGGAACCACGGCGAAGCAAGCTTCTGACGCGAGCAAGCAACTCGGAAAATGCGAAGGGTTTAACTAGATAATCGTCCGCACCTAACTCCAGGCCTTTGACCCGGTCATCAACTCCGTCCCGGGCCGTCAGAAACAGCACAGGGACTGAGCTCCCGGCTGCGCGGACACTCCGGATGACTTCCCACCCATCAACGCCCGGCATCATTACGTCCAGAATCAGGAGATCGTAGGTCTCGCCCAGGGCACGATGCAGCGCCTCCGTCCCGGTCACAACCCGGTCGACACTGAAGCCGGCCTCCACGAGGCCTTGCTGTAGATATATTCCGGTTATGGGTTCGTCTTCTGCTACCAAGAGTTTCATGCTTGGACTCCGGTGGTGCGGCGTTCAAGTGTGCTACCAAACTGACGACTGTGCTCAAGCTTACGTAAATGTAATTGCCTCAACAGCAAGCAGATAGCTCCACAGTCACGACAGGTCGGGGTGTGATGGACTGAGTGAGAGCAGCCAGCAGGCAGCTTACAAAAATGTAATCGGTAATCTGATTTTTCGCGCTTAACCTACCTTGCAAGCGTTGCGGAGTCGCAACTCGTGGCCCACGGCCAAGGGCACACCGAGCAACCGCACACTTAAACGTGACGAGGTGCATGGAATGTTCAAACGAAAGCTATCGCTTGCTGTGGGATTGATGATTTGTGGGGTTGTGCAGGCAGCTGAGCCACTCACAATCGATGTACATCGGGACGCGAACTGCGGGTGCTGCAAGGAATGGGTTAAGCACCTCGAATCAAATGGATTCAAGGTAGAAGACCAAGTGGAAAGTAATATGAGCGCTATCAAGCAAAACCTGGGCGTGCCACAGGGACTCGCTTCATGCCATACGGCTGTGATTGACGGCAAATTCGTAGAGGGTCATGTCCCAGCCGATGAAATCAAGAAGCTGAATGGTCGTTCAGACCTCGCAGGAATTGCAGTGCCAGGCATGCCCGCAGGTTCTCCTGGTATGGACTACGGCCAGAATCATCAACCTTTCCAAGTCCTGGGGCTCACCAAGGCAGGTGCGCAAGAAGTGGTCGCTGACTACCCCATCAGCCGATAGTCGTTGCTCAGATCTGAGCGCCCTTGGGGCCGCTCGGCTCTAGCTCCTGGATCACCCTTGAGCCATCTCGATTGAGGGGCTCAGTGTTCCTAGCCAGGCCACCAAGCAAACGATGACAACAGCACAAGTTGATTCGAGCACCACGGTTTTTCTTAAAGCAGTTGCTGCTAGTGAATAATCACCGCCCTCCACAGAACGCTCTAGTGAAGGACTCAGGTAGAAACGATTGAGGGTAGCT
>JALYPE010000469.1 GCA_030856525.1 Pseudomonadota bacterium
ATGGCGTTCGGGGCGCCGGGATTTTCCCTGGTGCCGATTTTGATCATGACCCTGGCGATGCTGGTGATCATGGCCGAGACCACCGGCAACTGCCTGGACATCGGCAAATTGACCGGCAAGCCGACCACCCAGCTAACACTCGGCAATGCCTTCCGCGCCGACATCCGTTCGCCGCATTGGTGGCGGACCGCAGCGGCGAGGTCATCGTCGAAGCGGGCAACAACTCGATGCCGCCAAGGCGATCCCACGCAGCACGCCGAACTGGTCGCGGTGGCTGCCGCTGCCAAACTTTTATCTCCGGAAGAGCTCGAACTGTGCACGCTGTACACCAGCGCCGAGCCCTGCTGCATGTGTGCCGGCGCGGTGTACTGGACCGGGATCGGGCGAGTGGTTTACGCGTTGTCAGAGCATGCTTTGTTGGGGCTGACGGGGGATCATCCGGAGAATCCGACGTTTGCCTTGCCGTGCAGGGAAGTGTTTGCCAAGGGGCAGCGCAAGGTCAGTGTGTTGGGGCCGATGCTGGAAGAGGAGGCTAGCGAACCGCATAAAGGGTTTTGGTTGTGAACGGGGGAGAGGCAGAGCTCTGAACTGGGTCGCCATGTCCTGAAATCAGCCAGCTGTCGTACCGTCTGAACATCGACAGAACGTCGGTCGGCATGGAAAGTGGTCAGGGCAAACGAGTTTGAAGCAGTCACAGCTTTGGGTTGGGATGAGTCAATGTCGGATACTCGCGATATTCGTCCCAACTCGAACCTCCTGAACCGTCGGCGGTTGCCAAAATGGCGCTACAGCTACTGCCTCTACTACCCTGGCCGACATTCGAACTAGCAGACCGGCGTCCGTCAATATTTGTTAATTTATCAAACACATAGTCAGAAATAATTCAGCAATGGCGTGCTTGAACCCTAGGCTTGAACTCTCAGAACAACCAAAAACAGAGAGAGTCCGAGATGTATTTACGCCGCTCCCCAATTGCTGCCAGCCTGATTGGCGCAAGCCTGATAGTCAGTTCTGCAGCTTACGCAGACACCCTGACCCGCGACAACGGCGCCGCCGTCGGCGATAACCAGAACTCCCAGACCGCAGGCCCAACCGGCCCGATCCTGTTGCAAGATGTGCAATTGCTGCAGAAACTCCAGCGCTTCGATCGTGAACGCATTCCGGAGCGTGTAGTGCATGCGCGCGGTACTGGCGTGCATGGCGAATTTGTTGCTTCCGACGACGCCTCTGATCTGAGCAAGGCCAAGGTCTTCCGCAAAGGCGAGCACACCCCGGTATTCGTGCGGTTTTCAGCCGTCGTCCACGGCAACCACTCCCCTGAAACCCTGCGTGACCCCCGCGGCTTTGCCACCAAGTTCTACACTGCCGACGGCAATTGGGACCTGGTCGGTAATAACTTCCCGACGTTTTTCATCCGCGACGCGATCAAGTTCCCGGACATGGTCCACGCTTTCAAGCCTGACCCGCGCACCAACCTGGATGACGATTCGCGACGTTTCGACTTCTTTTCCCACGTCCCGGAAGCTACGCGCACGTTGACTTTGCTGTACTCCAACGAAGGCACACCAGCCAGCTATCGCACCATGGACGGCAACGGCGTGCACGCCTACAAACTGGTGAACGCCAAGGGTGAAGTCAACTATGTGAAGTTTCACTGGAAAAGCCTGCAGGGCCTGAAAAACCTGGATCCAAAGCAGGTGGCTGAAGTGCAGTCCAAGGATTACAGTCACCTGACCAACGATCTGGTTGCTGCCATCAATACGGGCGAGTTTCCCAAGTGGGACCTGTACGTTCAGGTGGTCAAGCCTGACGACTTGGCAAAGTTCGACTTTGACCCGCTGGACGCCACCAAAATCTGGCCAGGTATTCCCGAGCGTAAAATCGGCCAGATGGTCTTGAACAAAAACGTGGGCAACTTCTTCCAGGAAACCGAGCAGGTCGCCATGGCACCCGCCAACGTCGTGCCGGGTATTGAGCCTTCGGAAGATCGCCTGCTGCAAGGCCGGGTATTTTCCTACGCTGACACGCAGCTCTATCGCGTGGGCACTAACGTGCTGAGCCTGCCCATCAACGCTCCACGGGTCAAGGTCAACAACGGCAATCAGGACGGCACGCTCAATACCGGGCACACCACGACCGGCGTGAACTACGAGCCAAGCCGACTCAATCCGCGTCCAGCGGTTGAAGAGGCGCGCTACAGCCAACTGCCATTGTCCGGCAGCACACAACAGGCGAAGACCCAGCGCGAGCAAAACTTCAAGCAGGCGGGCGACTTGTATCGTTCCTACAGCGAGAAGGAGCGCAAGGATCTGATTCAGAGCTTTGGTGAATCGCTGGCGACCACCGATACCGAAAGCAAAAACATCATGCTGTCGTTTCTCTACAAGGCAGATCCGGAGTACGGCACCGGCGTAGCCAAGGTTGCCAAGGGCGATCTGGCCAAGGTCAAGCAACTGGCCGCTGCACTGAAGGACTGACGGACCACCCCGGCCCGTTTGCACGGCGGGTCGGGGCATTTGGAGGACATCACATGCGCAGAACACTTTATGCCTTGCTGCTGTGTGTCACTGCGGGCACGGCCCACGCCAGCCCGTCAGACACCCGCAACGCCGCCGATACCCAGGCACAACTTAGGGAGCTGTTTTTCCAGGCTGCCCGAGACGGCCGCCAAGACATGCTCAACGAGTTCATCAATGCCAGGTTCGATCTGAACGTTCAGGACGAAAAAGGCTATACCGCACTGATTCTCGCCGCTTATCACGGCCAACAACCTACCGTAACCCGACTGCTAAACGCTGGTGCGGATCCCTGCGCCAAAGATCTAAGGGGCAACACGGCATTGATGGGGGCGATTTTCAAAGGCGAACTCAGCATCGCTCAGCAACTGGTCGCCGCTGACTGCTCGCCCGATCAACGCAATAACGCTGGTCAGACGCCCGCCATGTACGCGGCGCTGTTCCACCGCAATGATATTCTTGAATCACTGGCAGCCAAAGGCGCGGATCTCAATGCAACGGACGCCATGGGCAACCGGGTGCAAAACCTGGAGCGCGGCGAATTCCAGCCGTTGCCGGCGACCAGGTGACTTATGCGCAGCGCATCCTGTAGACGTCTATCAAGTCACGGGACACTTCGGGTTAGCCGTAGACCATCACGGCTTCCACACCGCCTTATTTAACTCCGAATCCACACTAACCACCTCGTAGCCCAATCTGCGGCAGTGCTTGTGCAGATTAGAGATGGGGCTATCGCCTCGATAGGTGACGGGGAGGAGAGCGGTGTATTGACATATCGAGAAATGCCGATATCATCGGCGCATGGAATTACTAGAAATATTCAAAGCGCTCTCAAACCGTACACGCCTCGAAATCCTGAAAGGCCTGAAGGATCCGGCCAAGCATTTTCCGCCTCAGGATGAAGGTGACGTTCATACGGTGGGGGTCTGCGTCAGCAGCATTCAAGAGGGCGTCGGGCTGTCGCAGTCGACTGTGTCTGATTACCTTGCGACTCTGCAGAGAGTGGGCCTGGTCGAAGTCAGGCGCATCGGTCAGTGGACCTACTACAAGCGCAATGAACCAGCTATCAAGATGCTCGCGGAGATCATAGGTAAAGAGTTGTAGGATTTTTTTACCCTGTGGTATCGGAATATCCCGATATCCCTTTTTGTCGAAATTAGCTATTAATATGGAAATGGAGTAACACGCAGGGCAGGTCTCATCAGGTTCACCCATCACCGCTCAGCGTTCCCGCTGCGGGGGAGAACCGTGTAAATTTTTTAAACCATGATATCGAAAAATCTCGATATCCCTTTTTGTCGAAATGAGGATGTGAAGATGAAAGCATTATTGCTCAAGTCATTTGGCGGGCCGGAATCGTTCGAACTCAGCGAGGTGCCCACGCCCGTTCCGCAAGCGGGGCAGGTCCTGGTCCGGGTACACGCCACCTCAGTCAACCCGTTGGATTTCCAGGTGCGACGTGGCGATTATCCAGACCTGGTGCAACTGCCGACCATTACAGGCCATGACGTCTCCGGGGTTGTTGAAGCCGTCGGCCCGGGTGTGACGTCCTTCGCTCCTGGAGACGAAGTCTGGTACACGCCGCAGATATTCGATGGGCCAGGAAGTTATGCCGAATACCACGTTGCTCACGAAAGCATTGTCGCAAGAAAGCCGGCCTCGCTAAGCCATCTTGAGGCGGCAAGCCTGACCTTGGTGGGCGGTACGGCGTGGGAAGCACTGGTGGTCCGCGCGGCGCTCAGGGTAGGGGAAAGCATCCTGATACATGGCGGCGCGGGAGGCGTTGGTCATGTGGCAATTCAGATGGCAAAAGCCATAGGCGCAAGGGTGTTCACGACCGTACGGGAAACAAACTTCGAGTTTGCAAAAAGTCTGGGTGCTGACGTGATGATCGACTATGAGAAAGAAGATTATGTCGACGTCATCATGCGGGATACGGCTGGCCGCGGAGTCGATGTCGTGTTCGACACCATCGGTGGCAACACCTTGTCGCGCAGCCCCGATGCACTCGCACAACTTGGCCGTGTCGTCTCGATTGTGGACATCGCACAGCCGCAAAACGTTGTTCAGGCCTGGGGCAAGAACGCCAGTTATCACTTCGTCTTCACCAGACAGAACCGCGGCAAGCTGGATGAGTTGAGCGCCTTGATAGAGCGCGGCCAGCTGCGGCCGCATGTTGGTGCCGTCTATTCGCTTGCCGACATTCCGCTCGCGCATGCTCGCCTGGAAAGTCGCGATAACGGTCTCCAGGGAAAAATCGCCATTTCAGTTACGCCATAGGCACCTGTCGCACGTGCGTATTTTCCAACCGCAAAACTCATCAAGAGGCATGCCATGATTTATGAAATAGCTGTGCTCCCTGTACGCGAAGAACACATCGCACATTTCAGAAATGCATTTGCCGAAGTTGCTCCATTGCTCAGCCGTGCAAAGGGTTATCGCGGTCATGTGCTCGCGCAAGGTGTCGAAACTCCACACCGGTTTAACCTGATCGTGCGATGGCAATCACTCGAGGATCACACTCCGGGCTTCGAAGAAAGTGAAGACCATCGGCTGTTCATGGAGTGTTTGCAGGATTATTTTTCGGAGGAACCGACGGTGCATCACCTTGAGGGTCCAGCTTTCCCTATAGGCGAACATGCTGACCCGAACAGCGCGATTGGCTTCGGTAACACCGGCACTAAAAGTTCGTAGCGTTGGTTTTATTTACGTCAGAGCCGCTTTGGGTGCAGATGTACCATGCACCTGTCACCCAGAGCTGTTCAATCAGGGAGTGGTGGGGAAAGAGGAAAGCTTCGACGCCATAGAAGGGATAAACACAAGATAAAGGCGCGCAAAGAGCAGGTCGCGTATGGCGACGCACCTCTCGTTCGCCACGTGCGGGGAATGCACGCAGGCGCTTTGCAAAGGGGCAAGCGGGTGAAGGTTGCGAGGAGTCAAGCGGATGAGTTCTGGTTCATTGAGCAGCAGTCGACGCAGTTGCCTTGCGCAATGTCCGGGCGCAGGCGTAGAGATAGCGCAACGTTGGTTTGCAACTGTCGAAGAACAGCGTTTGCCAGGAATATTCCAGCATTTTCCGGTACACGCCGATCACCTCGGTATGTTCGGCTCTCCGGGAAAACGCATTGAGAAAGTCGGTGTGATTACCCAACACGAAATCGATTCGTTGCTGTTTGCTTAGCTGCTCGCCATAGCGGGCAAGATACACTTCGATGAACCTGATCTTGTTTTGATAATATTTCTTCGGTTGCGCAGTCATGTTGCCGCCATTCACCGTGCGCTCCAATAGCACTTGCGGCACTGTGTGGATCTCCCAGTGTTCGGCGATGCGGGTCCACATGTAGCGATCTTCAGAATAACGCAGGCTGGCATCGAAGCCACCGAGTTGCATGATCACGTCGCGCTTGACCAGCGCGGTGGAGACGCCGTTGACCACGTTGGCGTGAATAAAGTCGAAGAAATGCCGGCCGTTCTTGCGAATGTTGTCCAGCTGCCGCCGACCGTCGCTGTAGTTGACCTGCGTGTAGCAGTCGATCAATCCCACAGGCCGTCCTTGACGACTGAGTTCGTCATACAGGGCCAGTTGCAGCTCCAGCTTTTGCGGGAGCCATTGGTCATCAGCATCAAGCATCGCCACAAAAGTCTCTTCAGAATGCCGCAGCCCACAGTTGCGGGCGCTGGCCTGCCCCTCATTGGCTTGCTGCAACAGCGTCAGGCGAAACGGCGCCACAAAGTCTCTTACCCGCTGCGGCCCGTCATCGGTGGAACCGTCGTCGATGACGATGACGTGATCCGGCAGTCGCGTTTGATCGATCAGAGACGCCAGTGTCTGCTCAATACTGGCGGCGCCGTTGTACATCGGGATCACGACGCAGACTGAAGGCGATAAAGAGGCGGCTTGGTCTGACATGGGTGTTACTCCTTTTGTTACGCCATGGCTAAATCGCGTAGGAATGCCCTGTCAGATCAAGGCTGAGACAGGGTTGCCTGTCCAAAGGTCCAGTGATGTCGCAGAGAGTTTGGCTCAAGGGGCGTTTGCGCAGACAAAGCTACCGCATGGTCCATGTTGGGGATCTTGTAGATAACGTTTACAGAGGTCGCTCTGGGGAAGAGCGGTAAATGGACTAGTCCCACGCATCTGTTGGCTGGATAGACCATTTTAGTTATTGACCAGTCTTCTGAAACTGTCAAACCCGGCTTGTCAAAAAAATGCCTTTGAATCCGGCAATACAGAGGTCGTTGCAATCAACTTATTGTTTTTACGGATGAAGTTATCAATTAATAAATTCTAAACTTTTCATCATTCTCAGAGTATGGCTGGGAGTGGAATATGAGGGCGCGACGCGTGCGGCTCACAATTGAGCCACTTTCCCGTCAAATCAC
Organism: Pseudomonadota bacterium; assembly: GCA_030856525.1. Lineage (GTDB taxonomy): Bacteria > Pseudomonadota > Gammaproteobacteria > Pseudomonadales > Pseudomonadaceae > Aquipseudomonas. Next base: position 6,900 of record JALYPE010000469.1, read on the forward strand.
TGCGCTGTCTCGCCGAAAGTCATTCATAGTCCGACGGTGGTTGAGCCCAGGTTGTCGTAGAGCCTGAGCAGCTCCTGCGCTTGCAGTAGGATCGGCTGCCCCATTCGAATGAGATGGGCGGAGCGTCCTCTTCTGTCGAAAATCTCGAAGCCGAGCTCGGCCTCCGGGCGCTGCACCTGGGCACTGACCGCCGCTTGGGTGAGGCCATTTTGTTCCCGGCAGCAGCACGCACCTTCTACGGTGAAGTTTTGGTCTGAGGAGGGACCATCCAGTACTCAATGGGTCGACTCAACTTTTATGGTCATCAACTGGTGATCCACGAGCATCCCAAAACCGTTTCGCAGGAAAGCGTTCACAGCAACCCGGTGGATGGGCATGACGGGCCGGTTCCGCACTTCGGAGTTATCCTCGGCCGGGAAGAGTGGGAAGCACTCGCCGAGCGGCTGAAGTCTTTTGATACCAGGTTTGTGATCGAACCTTACATTCGCTTCAAGGGACAGGTGGGTGAACCAGCCACCATGTTCCTGTTCATGCGACAGCACATAATCGATGTGGACAAGTCGCTGATGACCAATTAAGGCTATACCGCCGTCGGCCTGGCGGAAGTGCTGAGCACGGCGGGCGTGCCCAAAGGTTCGTTCTATCACTACTTCCGCTCGAAAGAGGAGTTTGGCCAGGCGCTGCTGGAAGAATACTTCCAGGAATACATCGGTCGCGTCGACATTGTGATGGCGGCGGAAGGAACCGGCGCCGAGCGGCTCCTGGGTTATTTGCGCTACTGGGCACAGACGCAGGCGTTCGATCATCCCGAGGAGAAATGCCTGGTGGTGAAGCTTGGCGCTGAAGTGTGCGACCTGTCTGAGGACATGCGCACCGAGCTTGAGGAAGGCACTGCATTGATCATCCAGCGCATCACCCGTTGCGTGGAGCAGGGCATGACCGATGGTTCTATCTCGACAACGCAAGATGCGCCGACGTTGGCGGAATCGCTTTACCAGCTGTGGCTTGGCGCCTCGTTGTTGGTGAAGGTCAGGAAGACCACGACACCTTTTGAAACCGCGCTGATCACAAGCGAACGCCTGCTAGGTCAGGGAGCGCCTGTTGTCCGTCGATGACCGCGAGTTAAAGCTGTCCTACCGGTTCGAGGAGGCGCCATTAGCGCTGGACAATCATGTCGTCACCGTGAAGCTCGTCGGCGTGACCGGGCAAGCCATAACGCTGGTTAACGGATCTGCACATTTCGATCTGCAAGAGCCGAATTCCGCTGAGCACTATCAAGCGCTGATTCACACACTGATCGTCGACGGTCCCAAGGGCTGCAGTCATTGCTGAGCAGTAAAGTCGACAATGAGGCGCGAGAAATTTTTGTCGATTGAGCTAACGTCTAATGGGTCGCCTTGCCAGTCACTGCCCTGGCAGCTCGTACCTGAAGTGGCGCACTTTGCAGGCAGTCAATGGCGCTGTTCTCATCGCCGCGATTTTCGCACTCTGTGGATGAGCGAACAGCCCCTGACTCGTAGTCATCAGCTACGTGGAATGGAGAGGTTTTGCTCATGGCAAACGAAAAGAAGAAAGCCCCCAAGGATTATCCTGCTGAGAACCTGAAACTGAAGAACAAGGATTATCTCGAGCAGCTGCGCGGCCTACACGTCGAGATGGTCAAGTTACAGGAGTGGGTAAAAGCCAACGGCATCAAGATCTGTATCGTTTTCGAAGGGCGCGATGGCGCTGGCAAGGGCGGGACGATCAAGGCGCTCACCGAGCGCGTCAGTCCGCGTGTCTTTCGGGTGGTTGCGTTAACGGCGCCCAGTGATCGAGAGAAAAGTCAGATGTATGTGCAGCGTTACCTGCCGTACCTTCCCGCCGCTGGCGAAGTGGTGATCTTCGATCGCAGTTGGTACAACCGGGCGGGAGTCGAGCGCGTTATGGGTTTCTGCACCAAAAAACAGGTTGCCAATTTCCTGAAGACAACGCCTCTGGTGGAGCGTGCCATCGTCGACTCTGGCGTGATCCTGCTCAAATATTGGCTGGAAGTCAGCGAAGACGAGCAGACCCGCCGGCTCAAGGCGCGGATAGAAGATGGTCGAAAAATCTGGAAGCTGACCCCCATGGACCTCAAGTCATACAGCCGCTGGTATGACT
>JALYPE010000483.1 GCA_030856525.1 Pseudomonadota bacterium
CCCTACTGGATGACCCGGACGCCGCACGGCGTCTGGAATTGCTCGCCTGTGCGCGACTTCAAGCAGCTGAGCGTGACCGATGAATCAAGCACTTGTTAAACCGCTGCGGGCGACCCTGCGCCTGCAATTTCATAAAGATTTCACCCTCGATCAAGCGGTGCCGCTGGTGCCGTATTTCGCCAGCCTGGGCATCAGCCACATCTACGCGTCTCCCCTGCTCGCCGCCCGTGCAGGTTCGATGCACGGGTATGACGTGGTCGACCCCACCCGGGTCAATCCGGAGCTGGGCGGCGAAGCGGCACTGCACCGACTGGTCGCCGCACTTCGCGAACAGAACATGGGGCTGATCCTCGACATCGTGTCCAATCACATGGCGGTGGGCGGTGGCGATAACCCGTGGTGGCAAGACTTGCTGGAATGGGGACGCCTGAGCCCTTATGGCGAATTTTTCGACATCCAGTGGCATTCCCCCGACCCGTTGATGGAAGGCCAGCTGTTGCTGCCGTTCCTGGGCAGCGACTACGGCGTCGCCTTGCAGGACGGCACGTTGCATTTGCGCTTCGACGCCGAGCGCGGCGCGTTTTATGTCGAGCATTACGACCACCACTTTCCGATCTGTCCGATGAATTACGGTGAGTTGTTGCGCGTCGACAAAGGGCCGCTTAATTCCCTCGCGGAGCGGTTCAGTGCCCTGAATTTCTTAAGCGACGCCCACAACCTGGCGATGCCGTTGAAGGCTGAGCTACGCGAACTGGCGAGCGATCCAGAGACTCTGCAACTCATCGAGCAATCCCTCGGCGCTTACGATTCGCTCAAACTAGATGGCTTCGAGCGTCTGCACGCCTTGCTCGAACGGCAAAGCTACCGCCTCGCCAGTTGGCGCACGGCCGGTGACGACATCAACTGGCGGCGTTTCTTCGATGTCAACGAACTGGGTGGTTTGCGTGTAGAACGCCCAGCCGTGTTCGAAGCGACTCACGCGAAGATTTTCGAGCTGGTTGCCGCTGGCCTGATCGACGGGTTGCGCATCGACCATATCGATGGCCTCGCAGACCCGCGCGGTTACTGCCGCAAACTGCGTCGTCGAGTCGACAGCCTGTGCCCGGATCGGCATTTGCCGATTTACGTGGAAAAAATTCTCGGCGAAGGCGAAACCCTGCACCGCGACTGGTCGGTGGATGGCACCACCGGTTATGAATTCATGAACCAGGTGTCGCTGCTGCAACACGACCCGGCCGGCGCCGAAACCCTCGGCGAGTTGTGGAGCGGATTCAGCCAGCGTCCTGCGCATTTCCTCCAGGAAGCACATCTGGCGCGCCAGCAGATTCTCAACGGCTCACTCGCCGGCGACTTCGAAAGTGTCGCCCAGGCCTTGCTGCAAGTGGCCCGCGATGACCTGATGACTCGGGACCTGACACTGGGTGCAATCCGCCGGGCGTTGCAGGAATTGATCGTGCACTTTCCGGTGTATCGCACCTATATCAGCCCTCGAGGGCGCTCCGCCGAAGACGACGTGTTCTTCCAGCAAGCCATGGACGGTGCCCGGCAAACCCTTGGCGAAGCTGACTGGCCGGTGCTCGATTGCCTGGCGCGCTGGCTCGGCGGTGAGCCGTGGCGCAGACGGCCAGTGGGTCGCTCGCGCAAAATCCTCAAACATGCATGCGTGCGCTTCCAGCAGTTGACGTCGCCAGCGGCGGCCAAAGCCGTGGAAGACACTGCATTCTATCGCTCGGCAGTGTTGCTCTCGCGCAACGATGTCGGCTTCAGCACCGAACAGTTCAGCGCGCCGGTGGCCGATTTCCATGCGGCTTGCCTCAATCGCTTGCAAGAATTTCCAGACAACCTGTTGGCCACCGCGACCCATGACCACAAGCGCGGCGAAGATACCCGCGCCAGGTTGGCGGTATTGAGCGAACGCAGTGCGTGGTATGCCGAACAGGTGCCGCTGTGGCAGGCCCTCGCCCGCCCGCTGCGCGACGACGAGCAAATGCCCTCCGCGGGTGACGAGCTGTTTCTCTATCAGGCGCTGCTCGGCAGTTGGCCGCTGGACTTGCGCAGCGACGATCATGCGGCGCTGGAGGCCTACAACGAGCGCGTCTGGCAGTGGCAACAAAAAGCCCTGCGTGAAGCCAAGTTGCAAAGCAGCTGGAGCGCGCCGAACGACGCTTACGAGCAGGCCGCGCAACAATTTTTACAGCGTCTGTTGCTGAGCCCGGAAGGTGAGCCACTGCGCACCGCCCTTGGCAAGGCTGCTAACGCCCTCGCCGCCCCCGGTGCCCTGAATGGCTTGGCGCAAACCTTGCTGCGCATGAC
>JALYPE010000565.1 GCA_030856525.1 Pseudomonadota bacterium
TCTCCAGACACTCCACCAGATAATCGATCAACACCCGCAACTTCGGCGGCATGTAGCGCGTCGGCGAGTGCAACAACCAGGCACCACCTTGGTAAGCGGATGCCTGGAACGTCCAGTCCGGCAACACTTGCATAATCAGCCCCTGCTCCAGCGCATGGCGTGCGGTGAAGTACGGCAGGCTGCCAATCCCGATGTGCTGCAAAACGGCGCCCAACCGAACGCCGGTGTGGTTGGCCGCGTAACGCCCTCGCACTCCTACCGTGACCCCCTTCGTGCCCTTTTTGAATTTCCAGCGCGCATCACCCGGCGTCTCGCCCAGGTAGATGCAACTGTGCTTGAGCAAATCATGCGGGTGGGCTGGCGTACCGTGCTCCGCCAAATACTGCGGCGTGGCACAGAGCAGGTGATCGATCGTCAGCAATTGCCGCCCGACCAGTCCGGCCGGTGGTCGATCAGTGATGCAAATCGCCAGATCCACATTGTCATCGATCAGATCCACCTGGCGGTCTTCGAGCAACAGTTCCACATCGACTTTGGGATAACGCCGCAAGAACTCCGGCATGTGCGGATGGATCACGAATCGCCCCACCGCCTTCGGGACGCTGATGCGGACCAACCCTTCAGCCTCCTGAGTAAATTGACCGCTGATCTCCATCACCGACCGGGCGGCGCTGACCATTTCCTGGCAGCGCTGGAACACCTCCTGGCCGCCATCGCTCAGACGTAGTTTGCGTGTAGTGCGTCGAAGCAAGCGGATCGCGAGGGCTTTTTCCAGGCGGGAGATACTGCGGCTGACCGCTGAAGGCGAGGAGCCCAGTTGACGGGCCGCTTCAGAGAAGCTGCCGGTTTCGACAACCCTGACGAAAATAGCCATTTCACCCAGCAGCGGCAGTTGAAGATTTATGCTCACAACACAACAGTCCTTTGATGTTTGAACGGATTATCACGCAAATCCAGCCTTCATATAATGAAAGAAGAACTTTAATCAGGGCATGGGATATGACGCTTCGCCTCTTTTTCCACAGCGACGACCTCAAGGCCAATGTGGAAATCCTGGAATGTACCCCCTGCGAGAACGAGTTCGCCGTGGAGTTGCGCGCCACACTTTTCCATCCCCAAGGCGGCGGGCAGCCTTACGACACAGGCTGGATCGGCGAAAGCCAGGTGCTGCGCGTGCTCCAGGATCGAGACCGGATAATTCACTTCGTTGACCGCCCGGTGGATATCGGCATGACCCTGATTCGAGTGGACGAGCAGCGCCGACAATTCAATACGCGCATGCACTCCGCTGGCCATCTGATCGGCCATCTCGTTCAGGCCATGGGCTGGATGCCAATCAAGGCACATCATTGGCCGGGCGAGGGCCGCGTGCAGTTCAAGCCTTCGGAATCTGCTCAGGAGGCGGATGCCGAGACTGTTCACTCCGGCATCCGGCAGTGGATCGCCCAAGACCTGCCGCGCCTGACGTCTTTGCGTGAAGGTGCCCGGGAAATAGGTTTCGGTGAGCTGCCCGCCTACGGTTGCGGCGGCACCCATGTACGCAGCCTGAAGGATTTGGGCAACGTCACGATCACTTGCGTATCGCAGAAAAAGGGCACGCTGTCCGTTCACTACAACGTGGATTGACCCTTTGGGCGATGCCGCCGCCTGCATCGCCTGACGCCGGGGGAGCCAGCATGCACGGGCGCCTTTGATCCCCTAAGTAACGGACCTCTTTCAGTTGAGGACCGGCAATCTGACTCGACTGCTATGAACAAAACGTGCGCCCATCAAAACTGTCGCCAGCGCCAACGCCGTGATCAACCCCAGCCAGACCCCTTGTGGCCCCCAATTCAGTTCAAACGCTAGCGCTACCCCAAGTGGCACTCCGACGCCCCAATAGCAGAAAATCGCCAGCCACATTGGCACCTGCGTGTCTTGCAAACCGCGCAATGCACCGGCCGAAAGCATCTGTAACCCGTCGGGGAACTGCAATGCAGCGGCATACAGTAGAAGCGTCGACGCCAGTGCAGTGACGGCGGCATCCGAGCTGTAAAGGCTGGCTATCGCTTCATTTCCCAGCAGCAAGATCGCAACCGACACACTTTGGGCCGCGAGGACAATGACACATCCCGCCCAGGCAGCCTGCCTTACACCCTTGAAATCTCCGCGCCCCAGTGCATGAC
>JALYPE010000587.1 GCA_030856525.1 Pseudomonadota bacterium
GTCTAAAAGCAAGGCTGCGTCGCGTTACAAGTGAGGTGTTCTCCATTGGCTTGAGGGTGTTGAGGTATGAGTGATCGTCGTGTGGTTGTAACCGGTATGGGTCTGGTGTCTCCGTTGGGCTGCGGGGTTGAGACGGTGTGGGCGCGGTTGTTGGCCGGGCAGTCTGGCTTGCGCAATTTGGCGGACGACGTTGTGGCGGATCTGCCGGCGAAGGTCGGCGGTGCGGTGCCGACCATGGCGGAAGATGCTGAGGCAGGTTTTGATCCGGACCTAGCGACGCCGCCCAAAGAGCAGAAGAAGATGGACCGCTTCATCATGTTCGCCATGGAGGCGGCACGTCAGGCGGTCGAGCAGTCCGGTTGGCAACCGCAAACTGCGGAGGCCCAGGAGCGTACGGCGACCATCATCGGTTCTGGCGTCGGCGGTTTCGGCGCGATTGCCGATGCGGTGCGCACTACCGACACCCGTGGTCCGCGGCGGTTATCGCCGTTCACGATCCCTTCGTTTCTGGTGAATCTGGCGGCGGGTCATGTATCGATCCAGCACGGCTTTAAAGGTCCGTTGGGTGCTCCGGTGACGGCGTGTGCGGCGGGTGTTCAGGCAATTGGCGATGCGGCACGGTTGATTCGTTGCGGCGAGGCCGACATTGCGGTGTGTGGTGGTGCAGAGGCGGCAATTGATCGCGTCAGCTTAGCCGGTTTTGCCGCGGCGCGAGCGTTGTCCAGTGGGTTCAACGACATACCGGAGCGTGCTTCGCGACCGTTCGATAGTGATCGTGATGGTTTTGTGATGGGCGAGGGCGCGGGGCTTCTGGTGATTGAGTCGCTGGAGCATGCGCTGGCGCGGGGCGCGCAACCGTTGGCGGAACTGGTCGGTTATGGCACCAGCGCCGACGCTTATCATCTGACTGCAGGGCCGGAAGACGGCAGCGGTGCGCGCCGGGCGATGTCGCTGGCGTTGGCTCAGGCGGGCATTTCACCGGCGCAGGTCCAGCATCTCAATGCGCACGCGACGTCGACGCCGGTTGGCGACCTGGGTGAGTTGGCGGCGATCAAAGCGTTGTTCGGTGCAGACAACAAAATCGCGGTGACATCGACCAAATCGGCCACCGGGCATTTGCTCGGCGCGGCGGGTGGACTTGAGGCGATTTTTACCTTGTTGGCAATTCGTGACCAGATTGTGCCGGCAACGCTGAATCTGGATAACCCGGACCCGGCAGCGCAAGGCGTGGACATTGTGCGGGGGGAGGCGCGGCCGATGGCGATCGAATATGCGCTGTCCAATGGCTTCGGTTTTGGCGGGGTGAATGCCAGCGTGTTGTTCAAGCGTTGGGAGAGTTAGTCCCGGGGCGACGCTGACATGCAGCAACGCTGCGGGTGGCATGAATAGTGATTGCCTGTTCGAACGCGTTCGCTGTGTAACCGCGCGTTCCCGTCACTGATCAAGGATTTTTGCCATGTACAAAGATTACCCGGCGGCCTATCAAGTCAGCAAAGGCTCAGCGTTACAGGTAGACAAGGCGTTCTACGAAAGGATTCGCGACAAGAAAGAGGATCGGACGCTGATTGAGCAGTTCGAAGTGCCGATCCGCACCGGTCGCGCCTGGAAGGTTCCAGCCGGACATGTGTTTCGTGTGACCACACCGGTTGGCCCGCAAGTCGGTGACTTTAATGTGTGGAACGCCAACGACCCGCGCGAACGTTTATGGGCGGCGCGCACTCGGCAGTTGCAGGGCGCGCATGTCAGCACCCATGACCGGTTATGGTCGAATCTGCCTTTCCTGCGGCCGCTGGTGACGATCACTGACGACAGCCTCGCGGGTTACGGCATCGATGAGCATGGCGGGCGATTGCATGATTTGCTCGGCACCCGCTGCGATCCTTATGTGAACAAGATGCTCACGGGCGAGGATTTTCATCATCACTGCCATTCGAACCTGACGCGGGCGGTGTTGCCACATGGGTTGACTGAGTTTGACGTGCATGACGTGCTTAATATTTTCCAGTGCACCGGGTTGAATCATGACGACATGTATTTCATGAAAGCGTGTCCGGCGCAGAAGGGTGACTATTTGGAGTTCTTCGCCGAAATCGATCTGTTGTGTGCGCTGTCGACGTGCCCGGGTGGGGATTTGTCGCTGGCGATGTGGGGGCCGGATGCGCAAGATCCGTTAAGCATATGCCGTCCGCTGGGAGTGGAGATTTATCGGTTGGAGGATTCGTTGCTGGAGGGCTGGAGCCAGCCGGAGCGTGCGGCGTATGACGGGATGCATGGGTTGAAGATTGCGAAGGCGGATTGGGAGGTTTGATCGCAATTTCGGCTGCGCTACCAATCTGTAGCAGCTGGCGCAGCCTGCGTCCAGCTGCGCAGCAGTCGTGAAGTCAAAGAGTGCGGTAACATCAGTTACACCGCGTTCAACGGTTTTACGACTGCTTCGCAGCCGAACGCAGCCGGACGCAGGCTTCGCCAGCTGCTACACGTTGGTCGTTGCGGCTATTTCAACGGTCCTGCGCATCCTTGGCTTCCGCCTGCGCATTGCGTTCAGCAACCCGTTTGCGTTGCTCATCGGTCAATTCAACCTTGTGGGCGGTGTCGCGCAACATCATCAGACCACCAACGATCGAACCGATCGCAACAACCAGAATCAACCAGGCATACCAGGGCATAGGGCTCTCCTTGAAGGCAGGCCGGCTGGCGCGTTTCGCCAACCGATCGTGCATACCACTTTGAGCGATTGATGATCGTAGTGGTTCCATTATATGCCGCGCCGCATGCCGTCGCGTGATCAGCATGAGGTACACAAGCCCACCGCCACGCAACCAAAGAGAAGATTAGCCTGGCCAGCGTATTAGACTGCGCCATCGCCATGCGGCACACCGATGCCAGTACTCAGTATTCCTCAGGCGGAATGTGTGGCAAAATCCTTCATGGACTCCATACGCCATTTTATGATTGTTAGTTTAAGATGCATCGAGAAATTCAACTAGGAGCGAGCTTGCGTGGTCGATATTAAAAAAATAGTAATTAAAGCCATCTCCGACGCGTCTGTGCAGAATGCCGAAGGGCTCCGCGAGGATATAAGTCTTGCCGATCAAGGTGTTGATTCCTTGGGTATGTTTACTATTATTATGAACGTACAGGATGCATGCGAAATAGAAATTCCTGATAGTGATCTCGAGAAGCTTAATTCAATAAGCAACTTTGTTGATTACTTAAGTGCAAAGCTTGCCTGAGCAAATTTTATAAGCCAGTAAATTCTGGCTTATGTTGCTTGCCATGGTTTTTGTATCTTGACTGCACTGTTGTCGATACTCCATGTCTGGGTCTATATGAACCATAAATGACATCTGCACCCTTGAGCACTCATGATGCCCGCATTGTTAGCAAAATTATTTATCGCCTTTGCAATCGGCGCATTTTTGGTATTCAAGTTTGATATAAAGCTCGCGAACTTACTTGCAGATATTTCTGATTGGCACTTCATCGCTATCGCGGCTCTCATACCTTTGACTTTAAGCTCTTTCTTTTCTGTCAATCGCTGGCAGGTATTTCTCCGGCTCAACGGCATACATGAGCGCTGGACTACGCTGTGGACAATTAGCCTGATTTCTCAATTTCAAGGCCTAGTTCTACCGTCATCGCAAGGTGCTGATGCCTTTCGGATTTTTTACATTGAAAAACGCAACCCGGCAAAGCGAGGTACAGCTGGTAGTACGGTGGTGGTGGAAAGGATGATGGGGTTGATTGTACTCTGCGCATTCACCCTGGTAGCTCTGCCATTTCTACCCGCCACAAGCAATTTTTCATCGCTTCTAACTCTCGTTGTGATTATCAGTGCGGGTGCCCTTGCGGCTCAGTTAACTCTAGTAAGTGAGAGGATTCATTCCTTCTACGCTGGTTTTCATTCTCGTTATAAAGTTGTGCGCGAAACAATCGGTTATGTTGAAAAGCTTCACGCCGGTGCCGTCCACTTTCCTTATAAGAGGGCACTGTTGCCGTCTATTCTACTTATAAGCTGTTACCAATGTTCACTCATCTCCGTGGTTTACCTGGTGTTTCGGGCTTATGGCTACGAAATCCCTTTTATGCAACACGTCGCCCTTTATCCAGTTATCGCCATTCTGACGTTGATCCCCATTACCGTGGGCGGGCTTGGAGTTCGCGAAGGTTTTTTTGTTTATTTTTACTCGATGATCGGCGTTCCTGCTCACATTGCTGTGGGCGTTTCTCTCGTCATCTACGCACTTATGGCGCTCCTTCCCGCAGCATGTGGGGCCGTAGTTTACTTGTGGGGTAGCTTCCGGGAAAATACTCGAGATGAATCATTATGAATAGAGAGTGTATGCAATGAGCTCCGGGCACACACCATTCCCCAAAGTCGCTTTTGAATCGCTGGCGGCTTCAGAAGCGCGACATTGGTGGTTTCGCGCTAGAAATCGGCTTATTTTGTGGGTTTTGAGGTCACGTACAGGAAATTTTCGAAATTTCTTGGAGATTGGTTGTGGTACCGGTTTCGTGCTGGATGGTATCTCTCGAGATTTTCCAGAGGCCAAGCTTTTTGGTACAGAGTACTTTGAAGAAGGCTTGGCTCACGCACGCCGACGTATTCCAACCGCCACATTCGAGCAACTGGACGCCCGTCTCATGAGCGATGTCGATCGCTACGATATGATCGGCGCATTTGATGTGATAGAGCATATCGATGAGGATGAGGCTGTACTGGCCAATATTTCTCGAGCTCTTCATGTGGGCGGTCACTTGCTGGTAACCGTGCCGCAGCACCGCTGGCTGTGGTCTGAGGCGGATGAGCGGGCGTGCCACGTGCGCCGTTATAGTCGCAAAGAGTTGATCGAGAGGGTCAGGAAAGCCGGTTTGGACGTGCAGTATGTAACCTCTTTCGTGAGTTTATTGGTGCCTCTGATGTGGCTCTCACGTCAGAGAGCTGGTCAGAAAACAGCAGAGAAAAACAGCGAATTTGATATCTCCGATACGACCAATCGGATGCTGGAGTTTGTTATGAAGCTAGAACTCAAGTTAATTCAGTTAGGTATTCATCTGCCGTTTGGCGGATCGCTCTTGCTTTTGGCGAAAAAAACCAGCGTTTAGACGGGGAAAGTCATTGGCATGAGAGTCCTCTCCGGAAACTTTTGCCGAAAGGCTGGGGAGTACATGCTGAGGATAAGCCAGCCTTCTGACCGGATATCAGTACTACTCCGCCGACTGGTTTCGAGATGAGGCGGCCAGACATCAGCGACACCATCGGATAATCAAGATGAGGCCCAACGTGGTTACCAAAGCCATCTCCATCAGCCTGGTTGTACCCGTCTATCGAAGCGGGAGCACGCTGGCTATTTTTTATGAAAGGGCACATCAGGCGTTGCAACGAATTTGCGACGATTGGGAAATCATCCTCGTTGATGATGCGAGCCCAGATCAAACATGGTCTGCTGCGTTGGCGCTGCGTGAACAGGATACCCGCGTCAAGGTTATTCGCTTCGCGAAGAACAAAGGGCAGCAGCATGCCACGCTTTGCGGCCTTAGTTATGCCAGCAAGCGCTACGTTGTAACTATTGATGATGACTTGCAGTGTTTTCCTGAAGATTTATCGTTGTTTATTGAGCAATTGGAAGCGGGCAAGCACGTTGTCATTGGGCAGATCCCTGCAGCTGAAAAAAAACACAGCGCTTGGCGAAATTTGGCGTCTCGATTTAACCAGCGATTAGTCAGCCGAATTATGGGTAAACCTAGCGACTTCGCCCTATCGAGTTATCGAGCGATGAGTTTGGCGGTGGTCAGGCAATTGGTGAAATATCAAGGATCACATCCGCATATTGCTGCGATGATTTTCAATTCCGTGCCAGTCTCTATGATGGCGAATGTTCCTATTCGCCATTCTGCTCGTGCAGACGGAGAAGCCGGTACGTACACCCTTGGAAAATTATTTAAAACGATTTCTTTTTTGATCGTGAATTATTCATTATTGCCATTGCGTTATGTGTCGATCTGGGGATTTATTGTTAGCATATCCAGTATCTTATTCGCTGTATTTATAACGTTGCGTACTCTATTCACGGATCATGCCGTTCCAGGGTGGGCGTCACTGGCAATTTTGATCTCATTCTTGACTGGGAATATACTGCTGGCCTTGGGTATTCAGGGAGAATATCTAGGCAGACTTGTAGAGAATGCCACGAATCTTAGTCAGTTCCCGATTATTGAAGAGCACTTGGAATGATCATGATATCCAGATACCAGGCGCATGATTTTTTTCTAGCGAAAGCATCCTCAATAGTGGCGAATTTACTAATCTGGATGAAATTGATGCTTTATTCCCTGGAGCGCTTGTTTATTGCCAGAGCTTGCATTATCTGCAAATTGCCCTGGCCTTGGATAATGTCGCCTGTATTCTGTGTCCAGATTCTCTTAGAAATGAGCACCCGAAAACCGAAAAAACTGTAATTTATTGCGCTGACCCGCGAGCGGAATTTTTTGGCCTTTACCAAAAGTTGTCGGTGATTGTCGACGGTGAGACTTGCCATCAACCCGTCATCGGCGAACATTGTAAGATTCATCCGAGCGCAGTGATTTCTCCACGCGCTCGACTGGGCAATCATGTCGAAGTGTCCGCCAATGTAGTTATTGAAGATAATGTAGTGATTGAGGACAACGTTTATGTTGGGTCCAATGCTGTCCTTGGTGCAGAAGGCCTGATCACGCTGCGTGATTCTGGCGGCATGTTAATAACAGTCAAACATCAAGGTGGTGTGAAGATCGGATCCGGATGCCAGATTTTGGCTGGCGCTGTCATCGCCAAAGCGCTTTTTCAACAGCCCACGACAATTGAAGAAAATTGCCAGATAGGAATCATGACCAATATTGGTCATGGGGTATTCATTGGAAAAAATTCGATTATTTCCGGCAATACCGTTGTTGCAGGTAGAACTAAGGTGGGTAGGGAAGTGTGGATGGGCGTTTCCTGTTCCGTTGCGCAGGGGTTGGTCATCGGTAATGGCGCGCAAATAAAAATGGGTTCGGTCGTGATCAATAATATTGCGGCTGGGGCTACTGTTTCCGGTAATTTTGCTATCAATCATCGAGCTAATGTAACTGCGCACCTAAGGAAATCACAGTGATTACTTCCAAAGAATTGAATCTCTATTTTAAGGGCAGTAGAGCATATGTTCAGGGTACGAATATGCTTGACGCTGCTATGGAAGTCATCACCCATGCGGCGCATGGCAAGTCGATTCAGAACATAAATTTCTCAATCAACAAAATGACAGCCAAGAATCTTGTATGCGATTGGTGGGAAAAGGGCGGCTCTGTTGGCGTACACGAAACTCCAATTGCTACCTTTTTTTTTGATTTGGGAGGTGTTCCTTATGAAGGAAGACTGGTTGAGACTGGAGAGAGCGTCAATGCGCGATTTCCATTTGATGAGTCTCTGATTACTAGAGGCTGCGAGTTCTCTCTGGCTGAGAAGATGATCAAGCTCGTCGAAGCGCCCTTGAGGATTTCATCTATCGAGATATTAGTTTCGATGAATAAGGCGTTGCATTACGAATTATACAGCATACCCAGTGACAGCCAGTGGGTGTTCTGCCGCTGGGAGAGTGCTGCTTGGCCCCTGACTCATGAAATGGCCGGCGTCAGAATCATTATGGAGCAAAGCCTGGGCACCCGATTGACGAGAGCGCGTGTCGAACTGAACGAAGAGCTGATTGGCAGACTTTATTTCAGCGCCCGACAGTCAGGCATATAAAGAGATGCTTTCGGCCTTCTCATGAGGCATGCGTAGCCTTGATTGATGTTGCCGCGTAGATATCTCAACACCAGGCGTCCCAGTCGTACGAATACCGAAACGGAAGATGTGCCTTTTTTATCTCGTAGCTTCTAGCAAGCACTCGATAATCTTGTCTTGCTGCGCTTCACTTAAGCCAACCCATAACGGCAGTCTTATCAAACGTTCTGATTGCCGATTGGTCACTGACAATGAATCATTTACGCGTCCATAGCGCCGGCCGGCCGGTGAAGAATGCAGCGGCACGTAATGAAAAACAGCATGAATCTCGTTCTGTTTTAATTTGCTCAACACCGCTTGACGATCAGTCTCCGGGTTTAGCAAAACATAATACATGTGGGCGTTATGTTTGCATTCTGCGGGAATGATCGGTCGACGCAAGATCCCTTTGCTTTCGGCGGGGGCCAGCAAGTGATGATAGCGCTCCCAACTCGCGAGACGTCGTGAGGTTATATTTCTTGCGTCTTCCAGCTGAGCCCACAGGAAGGCAGCGATCAATTCGCCTGGCAGGTAAGACGAGCCCACCTCCTGCCACGTGTATTTATCAACTTCTCCACGAAAAAAACGACTACGGTCGGTGCCTTTTTCGCGAATGATTTCAGCGCGGGATGCTAAGGCAGGATCTTTGATTAACAGGGCACCGCCCTCGCCAGATATCACATTCTTGGTTTCGTGAAAGCTAAACGCCCCCAAATCACCAATGCTTCCCAGTGCGTGGCCCTTGTAGCTAGCCATAATACCCTGAGCGGCATCTTCCACGACTATCAAACCGTGGCGACGGGCAATCTCCATAATAGTATCCATCTCGCACGACACTCCGGCGTAATGGACGGGGACGATTGCCCGGGTTCGCGTTGTCACGGCTGCCTCAATCAGTCGCTCGTCGAGGTTCAAGGTGTCTTCCCGTATGTCGACGAACACGGGCACTGCTCCTCGTAAAACGAAGGCGTTCGCAGTAGAGACGAAGGTATAAGAAGGCATAATGACTTCGTCTCCCGGCTGAATATCCAGGAGTAGCGCAGCCATCTCGAGCGCAGCAGTACATGAATGGGTCAGCAGCGCTCTTACAGATCCGGTGTTTTCTTCGAGCCAGTGGTGACATTTTTTCGTGAATGGGCCGTCTCCAGCCAGTTTGTTGCCAGACTTCGCTTGTTCAATGTAATCAAATTCCCGGCCCGTCATATAAGGTCGGTTGAACTGGAATTTTTCAGTGCTCACTTAATGCTCCGGGCCGTTGTTATTTTCGGCTTAGGGTCCAGTTTGGAGATTTCTTAAATCTTGAGGGCTGCCAGTTCAGGCTTAATCGCGATGGCGAACAGTGGCAAACGAAACCAGTCCTCAGCTTCTCTGATCCTATATCAGGTTTGCTCTGCAAGACACTCACGCAACGCGATTTGCCAATCCGGCTGACTCACCCCCCAATCCCGCTCCAACCGACTGCAATCCAGACACGAATTCAGTGGCCGGGCGGCAGGCGTCGGATAGTCGCTGGACGGAATCGGCAGCAACTCCGCACAAGGTTTCCCCTGCTCACGCAACGCCTCGCCAATCGCTTGGGCAAAACCGAACCATGAAGTCTGACCCTGAGCAGTCAGGTGATAGGTGCCCCAAGCGGACGTCCCCGATTGCCAGCGTTCGATCAGTGCGAGAGTGTTCTCGGCAATTGTCCCCGCCCAGGTCGGCGCGCCGATCTGATCTGCAACAAGCCGCAATTCTGGCTTCTCTTGCAACAGACGCTGCATCGTCAGCAAAAAATTTCGGCCATGTGTCGAGTAAACCCAACTGGTCCGCAGGATCAGGTGTTTACCCTGCACATCAGTGATGGCCCGTTCGCCCGCCAGTTTGCTTGCCCCGTAAACCCCAAGCGGATTGGGGGCATCGTCTTCGGTGTACGCGCCAACCTTGGTGCCATCGAACACATAATCGGTGGAGTAATGAATCAGCGGAATGTCCAGCGCCAGCGCTTCTTCGGCAAACATCCTGGGCGCGGTGGCGTTGATGGCAAACGCTGTGTTCGCTTCGCTTTCCGCCAGATCAACGGCGGTGTAAGCCGCCGCATTGATAATCAGATCGGGGCGGATCGTGCGCACCTGCTGGCGAATCTGCTCCGGTCGCAGCAGATCAAGCTGCTCGCGGCCGGGCACGATCACTTCGCCGACGCTGCCCAGTCGGCGCTGCAATTCGCGGGAGACCTGACCGTGTTTACCGCTGATCAAAATTCTCATGAGCACAGCTCGGCCGTTTGGGCGCTTTTATCAGCGCGCAAAAGGATCGCGCTCATTGGTCTTCCCCCGCCAGCTTGGCGAGGTACTGGCCATAACCCGTCTTGCCGAAGTAGCGCGCGCGTTCCAGCAATTGCTCGCGGTTGATCCATTTGTTTTCGTAAGCGATTTCCTCAAGGCAGGCAACTTTCAGGCCCTGACGATGCTCGATGGTCTGCACGTATTGCGAGGCTTCGAGGAGGCTGTCGTGGGTACCCGTGTCGAGCCAGGCGAACCCGCGACCGAAGCGCTCCACCTGCAGATCGCCACGTTCCAGATACGCGTTGTTGACGTCGGTGATTTCCAGTTCACCGCGCGGCGACGGCTTGACCGCTTTGGCAATCTTGATCACGTCGTTGTCGTAGAAATACAGGCCGGTAACGGCATAGCTGGACTTCGGTTTAGTCGGTTTCTCTTCAATAGAGAGGGCGCGGCCATCGCTGTCGAAGTCGATCACACCGAAGCGCTCGGGATCTTTTACCCAGTAACCGAACACAGTCGCGCCAGACGCGCGTTTCGCCGCGCTCTGCAGCTGGTCGCCAAAGTGCTGGCCGTGGAAGATGTTATCGCCGAGGATCAAGCATACCGGGTCGTTGCCGATGAATGCTTCGCCGATCAGAAATGCCTGGGCCAGACCGTCCGGTGTTGGCTGTTCGGCGTAGCTGAAGTTCACGCCAAACTGGCTGCCGTCGCCCAGCAGATTGCGGTATTGCGGCAGGTCCTGTGGCGTCGAGATCACCAGAATGTCTTTGATGCCGGCCAGCATCAGCACAGAGATCGGGTAGTAGATCATCGGTTTGTCGTAGACCGGCAGCAGCTGTTTCGACACGCCGAGCGTGATTGGATGCAGACGCGTGCCTGAACCGCCCGCCAAAACTATTCCCTTGATCATGCGAGCAACTCCTTTGTATTGATGGCGCCCAGTCGTTCGCCTTGATAGCTGCCGTCCTGAACCCGGCGGCACCACTCCAGATTGTCGAGGTACCACTGCACGGTTTTGCGCAGGCCGGTTTCGAAGGTTTCTTCCGGCACCCAGCCGAGTTCGCGTTCGATCTTGCTGGCATCGATGGCGTAGCGCAGGTCGTGGCCCGGGCGGTCCTGAACGAAGGTGATCAGGTTGGCGTAGTGTGCGACACCTTCAGGTTTCTGCGGCGCCAATTCTTCGAGCAGCGCGCAGATACTGCGTACCACGTCGATGTTGGTCTGTTCGTTGTGGCCGCCGATGTTGTAGGTCTCAGCGATCTGGCCTTCGGTCACGACCTTCAACAGCGCCCGGGCGTGGTCTTCGACGAACAGCCAGTCGCGCACTTGCAGGCCATTGCCATACACCGGCAGCGGTTTGCCCGCCAAGGCGTTGAGGATGACCAGCGGAATCAGTTTTTCCGGAAAGTGGAACGGGCCGTAGTTGTTCGAGCAGTTGGTCAGTAGCACCGGCAAACCGTAGGTGCGGTGCCAGGCGCGGACCAGGTGGTCGGACGCGGCTTTGCTGGCGGAGTAGGGCGAGCTTGGCGCGTAAGGCGTGGTTTCGGTGAACAGGTCATCGACGCCGTGCAGGTCGCCGTAGACCTCGTCGGTGGAGATGTGGTGAAAGCGAAACGCACTTTTTTCCGGCTCGTCGAGGGTCTGCCAGTAGGCGCGGGCGGCTTCGAGCAGGCTGTAGGTGCCGACGATGTTGGTCTGGATGAAATCCGACGGACCGTCGATGGAGCGGTCGACGTGGGATTCAGCGGCCAGGTGCATGATCGCGTGCGGCCGGAACCGCGCGAGCACGGCGCTGACGGCGGCTTGATCGACGATGTCGGCCTGCACGAATTCATAGCGTGTGTCGTTGGCGATGCTGGTCAACGATTCAAGATTGCCGGCGTAGGTCAGCTTGTCCAGGTTCAGCACTTCATGGCTGGAGTGTTGAATCAGCTCGCGAATAAGCGCGGAGCCAATGAAACCGGCACCGCCGGTGATGAGGATACGCATGTTGGCCAGCCTTTTTCGGAAGTCGATTACGCAAATGGGCGTAGCTTGTCGGCAGTGTCGGGGTAAGGCAATAGAAGTGTTGATGCGATTTGGAATTTGTCGAGTTGTGAGTGCACGCTTTGCCCCCCAGAGAATTGAGTACATTCGCCAGAATCGGGCTGGATCGAACGCCGCCATCGCTGGCAAGCCAGCTCCTACAGTTGATCGCATTTTTCCAGACATCCTCGATCCCTGTAGGAGCCTGGCTGCCAGCGATGAGGCCCTGTAAGGCGGCACAGATGTTGGCTGACCTGCCGCTATCGCTGGCAAGCCAGCTCCTACAGTTGATCGCATTTTTCCAGACATTCTCGATCCCTGTAGGAGCATGGCTTGCCAGCGATGAGGCCCTGTAAGGCGAAAAAGATGTTGGCTGACCTGCCGCCATCGCTGGCAAGCCACCTCCCACAGATGATCGCGTTCAAGCCAACCACCTCGTTCTTTACACATTCTTTATCCCCCACCCACCCCC
>JALYPE010000681.1 GCA_030856525.1 Pseudomonadota bacterium
CTTCAGGTGTTTCAGAAAAACACATGGCGACTGCTTCGTCCCGATCGCGGCGTGAGCCGGACGCAGCCTCGCAGGCTCGGCAGCTGCTACAGATTGCGGTGAATCAAATGTCCAGGACTTCCATCTCGCGCAGCACTTCGGCGACCGCCGCCACAGCGGCGTGCATGTCGCTCGGGTCGACGTGGCCGATGCAGCCGACGCGAAATGTTTCAACCTGAGTCAATTTACCGGGGTACAGAATGAAACCCTTGGCCTTGACGCGTTCGTAGAATTCCTTGAACTGGTAACGCGGATCTTTTGGCGCGTGGAAAGTGACGATGATCGGCGCCTGGATCGCTGCCGGCAGGAAGCTGCAAATGCCCAGTTGAGCCATGTCATCAAGTAACACTTTGCAGTTGGCGGCGTAGCGTTGATGACGCGCCGGCAAGCCACCTTCTTCGGTGTATTGCAGCAGCGCTTCGTGCAGCGCGGCGACCACATGAGTGGGCGGTGTGAAGCGCCATTGCCCGGTTTTGATCATGTAGGTGTGCTGGTCGTAAAGGTCCATCGCCAGCGAGTGCGAGTTGCCGGCGGCGTTGGCCAGCGATTCTTTGCGAGCGAAGACGAAACCCATCCCCGGCACGCCTTCCAGGCATTTGCCCGAGGCGGCGATCAGCGCATCGAATGGCACTTTCTGCGCGTCTACCGGGAGCGCACCGAACGAGCTCATCGCGTCGATGATCAAGCGCTTGCCATGTTGCGCGATGACGTCGGCGATCTCCGGCAATGGGTTGAGTATGCCGGTGCTGGTTTCGCAGTGAATCAGTGCGACGTGAGTGATGCTCGTATCGGCGTGCAGCAAACGGTCGACGTCGGCGGCGGTGGTCGGTTCGTCCTCAGCGGTTTCAAAGGTGCTGAAGGGGCGGCCAAGCACTTCGCAGATTTTCGCCAGACGTTTGCCGTAAGCGCCGTTGATCAGTACGAGCACTTTGCCGTCACGCGGTACCAACGTGCCGATCGCCGCTTCCACCGCGAAGGTGCCGCTGCCTTGCAGAGGCACGCAGTGGTGACTCTCGCCGCCGTTGATGATCGCCAGCAATTGCTCGCAGAGGCTGGCGGTCAGCTGATTGAAGCGGTCATCCCATGAACCCCAGTCAACCATCATCGCCTGCCGGGTGCGCGCCGATGTGGTCAACGGGCCGGGGGTGAGCAGGATCGGTTCGGCGGTACTCATTCTCGTGTCCTCGCATTCGATGGGATGAAGCTACGGGGCCTAAATTGCAATTTGCCGAGCTATCAATCAAATTGTTTGTTGTTATGCCAGCCATCAGTGAGGGTTATTCATGAATTTGTTCCAGCTGCGCGCCTTCGACGCCGTGGCGCGCGATGGCAGCTTTACCCGAGCGGCTGCGCGGCTGTTCATCAGTCAACCGGCGGTCACCGGGCACATCAAAGCGCTGGAGGAGCATTACCAGATCACATTGCTGCGGCGCACCGCGCGTCGGGTCGAGCTGACGGAGGAGGGCACCAAACTGGCGGCGATCACCCGGGCGATGTTCGGCCTGGCGGAAGAGGCGCAGGTGATGCTCGAAGCGAATCGACAGTTGCTGACCGGTCGCCTGGAAGTGGCGGCGGACGGCCCGCACATGGTCATGCCGATGCTGGCGAGTTTGCGCGCGCGTTATCCGGGAATCACCGTTAACCTGCGTCTGGGCAATGCTCAGGAAACCCTGGCGGCGTTGTTGTCGGAGCATGCCGATGTGGCGGTGCTGACCGAAGTCGAGCCGCGCAAGGGCCTGCATTTACAAGCATTGAGCGAGTCGCGAATTTGCGCGCTGGTGCCGGACGGTCATCCCTGGGCGCAGAAATCGAAGGGCGTGCAGCTCAAGGAACTGGACCAGGTGATCATGGTGTTGCGTGAGCCGAGTTCGATCACCCGGCGCACGTTCGATGAGGCGTGCTTGCAGGCCAGGGTCAGTCCGCGGGTGCTGCTGGAACTCGACAGCCGGGAAGCAGTGACGGAAGCGGTTGCCGCGGAACTGGGTGTGGGTGTGGTGTCATCGGTGGAGGTCAGCCATGACCCGCGGGTGGTGGCGGTGCCGATTATGGGTGACGGGCTGGTCAATCGGCACATGATGGGGTGCATGGAGCGGCGGCGGGATTTGCGTTTGATTCAGGCGTTTTTTGGTTTGGCGCCGTAGGAGCTGCAGAAGGCTGCGATCTTTTGATCCTCGCTTTTAAAAGCAAAATCAAAAAATCGCAGCCTGGCAAATGTCGCGGCGGCGGCGGGCAAGGCCGAAAGAGGCTAGCGGTTGATCAGCCAGTCGAGCAACAGACGGTCATCACCGCCCGCCCGTCGTGCGGTGGGCGTTGGCGGTGCGCTTGCCATGGCGCATAACACCGGGCGGTCGGGGTCGCTGTCGAGGAAACTGACGAGCACCTCGGCACCGCCGACAGGTAGCCTGACGGGACCGATTTCATCCATCTGCGCGGGGAGGACGACGGGCAGCCATACGCCGCAGGATTCATCCCCATCGCGCTGGCCCCCGGGCCACAACCGGACGGCGATCCGTCCTTGCTCATCCACACAGGCAGGCTGGCCGATAGCGCCCAGCACTCGCGCCGGCTGATAGCCCGGGATGGCGGGCCGTTGCCGGGTCAACGGTGGTCGGAATTCAGTTGACCAGGGAATGGCGGTGAACCTGTTTTTGTACGCTCTGGCGGCCACGGTGCTGTTTTCGGCAAACAACGCTGGCGGTTGCCGCTGGTGCCGAACTTCGGTCAGCAGCCACTGATCATTGAAATTCGCCATCGGATGCCCTGCTACCTGCACGATGCGGCCGCTGCGCATTTCGCTGTGCTCGCTTTGCCCGTGGATCTGTCGATGTCCACAGCGCAGACGTTCGAGGACCCTTCTGCTCAACTGCACTCGATCAAGATGATCAGTGGCGCGGTTGCCCATGACGGGCGCAGCGGTGTGGCGCTGGAACAGCTCGCTGATCACTGGACCGTTTGCTCGGTGTGAATCGGCGCAAAACGCTATCTGCAACGGTTCCTGAGGAAAACTCAGGCTGTCATCGGCAAAGACCAGCACATGCCCGTCACGCTGGTGCTCGAAGTGATAGTGGATGCCTTCTTCTTCGCAGAGTCGTTGCAGAAACCCCAGATCGCTTTCATCGAACTGGATGCAAAAGGGCCGTTGCGGATAGCGCGCTGCCGGTAACTCAAACCGGTAGCTGCTGGCGGGCAAGGCGTTTTCCCGCAGCAACTGCTGCAGAATCGTCGGCACATCGAGTTGATAAAAGACCCGGCGACTGCGCATTCCGTCGAGATGTTGCAGGTACGGCACCAGCACCAGTTTGTAGCGGTCCCCGCGCTGACCGCGGTGTTCACGAGTGGCGCTTTGTACAATTCCATGGATGACCGATTCACTTTCCAGCCGCAGGTACGCCGGTTGATGCAATAACCCTTCAAGCTTCAAGGCCGAAGCCAGGTCGATCACTTCAATATCGAACCGATAAGGCTGGTTGAGTCTTTCCTGGCCGCTGAACTGCAGCACCTGCAGGCCTAGATCAGCTTCCACCAGCGTCAGGGTGTAGGGACTTTCCTTGTCATTGTGCATGGAGTGCGCTTCTGCCATGGGGACGGGAGCTGAGGGTACGAAAACGTAAGCGTTTTGAGTCACGTTGAACCGACATTTCAGAATTGCCCTACACGCTCGGGGGAATAAGTCGATCAGGCATGCCGGTGAGCGGATCGATTTTTTGGTCGATTGCCAACTTTAGGCCGTATAAACTTGCGCAAAGCGTCGGCCAATAGATGTCTCGGCGCCACAGACAAGAGAGTGAGTAATGGGCGCACAGTGGAAGGTTAAACACAAAGAAGCGGCATCCAACGCCAAAGGTAAAATCTTCGGCAAGCTGGTGAAGGAACTCACCATTGCCGCGCGCAACGGTGCCGACACCGCCACCAATGCCCACCTGCGTCTGGTGGTCGAGCAGGCAAAAAAGGCCTCGATGCCGCGCGAAACCCTGGAACGTGCGATCAAAAAAGGCTCGGGCCAGCTCGGCGAAACCGTGCAATACCACCGCGTCACTTATGAAGGTTTTGCACCGCATCAGGTGCCGCTGATCGTTGAATGCGTGACCGACAACATCAACCGCACCGTCGCCGAAATCCGCGTCGCGTTTCGCAAGGGCCAACTCGGTGCTTCCGGTTCGGTGGCCTGGGACTTCGACCATGTCGGCATGATCGAAGCGTCGCCGGACAGCCCGGATGCCGATCCGGAAATGGCGGCGATCGAAGCGGGCGCGCAGGATTTCGAACCGGCTGAAGACGGCGCAACCCTGTTCATCACCGAAGCGGCTGACCTCGACGCCGTGCAGAAAGCATTGCCAGATCAGGGTTTCACGGTGCTGTCGGCGAAGCTCGGTTACAAGCCGAAGAACCCGGTCAGCGGCTTGAGTGATGAGCAAATGGCTGAAGTCGAGGCGTTTCTTGAAGGCCTTGATAACCATGACGACGTGCAGGATATGTTTGTTGGCCTGGCGGGCTGAGTCTCACTGAGTCTGTGGCGAGGTGGGCCTTTAGTGGCAAGTGGATTATCCGTGGCCAGCTGATCTATCTATGGCGAGGTGATTTTCTGTGGCCCGGGGATTTATCTGTGGTGAGGTGATTTTCTGTGGTCAGGTGTATCTGTGGTCAGGTGATCTATCTGTGGTGAGGTGATTCATCTGTGGCCAGGTGATTTATCTGTAGCAAGGTAATTTTCTGTGGCGAGGGGATTTATCCCCGTTGGATGGCGAAGCCGTCCCCTCGAAAAGCGACGACTGCTTCGCAGCCGAACGGGGATAAATCCCCTCGCCACACAAGCCAGCCTTGCCACACAAGCCGCCTTGCCACACAAGCCAGCCTTGCCACACAAGCCGCCTTGCCACACAAGCCAGCCTTGCCACACAGGCGAGCCTTGCCACACAAGCCCGCCTCGCCACAGGCTTGCCACCATCACCACAGATTTGCATCCACCTAATAATCAGTGAACGCAGCCAACTCCCGCGCAATCTGCTCGAATCCCGGCCGAGCCAGCACATCGGGTTGACAGCAACGCTCCTGCAAATCCTCCAGCCGAACACGCGCCGCATCGCTCAACCCTGAATCAATCCGCTCCAGCAATTCCCCCAAAAGAACCCCGAACGCACGCACTTCAATGCGCTGCAAAGCACGACTTTCCAGGCTGTCCGCCATGGCATGAAATGACGCCGCGCCGAAGTCCCCGAGCAGGCAATCACCGCGCTGATTGCACATAATGTTGTGACCATACAGG
>JALYPE010000724.1 GCA_030856525.1 Pseudomonadota bacterium
TTCTAACTTCAATCGGCACCACTTACCGGGGTACTTCCAATGTCGCTGCCCGCTTTGCTCGAACAACGTTTGCGTCTGCCCGTAGTAGCGGCGCCGATGTTCCTGATTTCCAACCCGCAACTGGTTCTCGCCTGCTGCCGCAACGGCGTGGTGGGCAGTTTTCCCGCACTCAATCAGCGTGAGAGCAGTGGCTTCAAAGCCTGGCTGGAGGAGATCGAAGCGGGCCTGGCGACACTGAAAAATCCGGCGCCGTATGCCGTGAACCTGATCGTGCACAACAGCAATCCGCGTCTGCAAGCGGACCTCGACATCTGCATCGAACACAAAGTACCGATCGTGATCACCAGCCTTGGCGCGGTAAAAGAGCTGGTGGATGCCGTGCACGGTTATGGCGGTCTGGTATTTCATGATGTGACCACTCGCCGCCATGCGGAGAAAGCCGCGGAGGCTGGTGTCGATGGTTTGATCGCCGTGGCCGCAGGCGCTGGCGGCCATGCCGGTACCTGGAGTCCGTTTTCGCTGATTGCCGAAATCCGTCAGTTCTTCGACAAGACCCTGTTGCTCGCCGGCTGCCTCAACCACGGCCATGAAATTCTGGCCGCACAATTACTGGGGGCGGATTTGGCCTACTTCGGTACGCGATTTATCGGTACCACTGAAAGTCACGCGCCTGACGCCTACAAGGAGATGCTGCTGACTTCCAGAGCTGCCGACATCGTTCATACTCCGGCGGTGTCCGGCGTACCGGCAAGTTTCATGCGTCAGAGCCTGGAAGCGGCAGGTTTCGACATGGCAGCGCTTCAGGGCAAGGGCGAAGTCAACTTCGGTTCCAAGCTCAAGCCGCTGAGTGATGAAGCCAAGGCGTGGAAAACCGTGTGGTCCGCCGGCCAGGGTGTCGGCGACATCAATGATCTGCCCAGCGTGGATGAACTGGTGGCACGCCTTGATGCCGAATACCGCAAGGCATTGCAACGGGCGAGCGAATTGCCCAAACGCTGGCCGCGCTGATCCACCGTTGCGCCAGCGCTTCACGGCTGGCCTTACTACATTTGTATTTTTTCTGACTACGCGACAAGGATGCCTCGCAATGAGCGATAACCGTTTCAAGATCGTCTTCGACGGCGCTCTGCTGCCAGACGTGGATATCACGACTGCCAAACTCAATTTGGCTGAACTGTTCAAAAGCGACGTCGCCGCCATCGAGCGCCTGTTCAGTGGTCGACCGATCGCGCTCAAGCGCGGCTTGTCACACGCAGATGCGCAGACATATCTTCAAGCGTTGAAAAAAACCGGCATCGATGCGCGAATCGAAAGCGAACCTTCGATTGAGCTGAACCTCTCCGATGTGCACGAGCACACCGCGCCTGATCATAAACTCTCCGAAGAGCCGGCCTCCCCGTACGCGCCACCGCGTGCAGCTGTTGGCGATGCGCTGCCGGCATTCGCTTCGCTCAAGCCGTTCAGCGTTGAAGGTCGAATCGGTCGCTTACGCTATCTGGCCTGGACCATGGTGCTGACGCTGGTGACGCTCGGTATTGGCAGCGTATTCGCGCTATTTGGCCTCGCCCTCATCAGCTCGGACTCCACCGCAGGCCTGATTTTTGTCGGCCTGCTAGCCTTTATTCTGGTGGTGGTACTCGCAATCGCCACCGTGCTGTTCATGATCCAGCGGCTGCACGATATCGGCTGGTCCGGCTGGCTATGGTTGCTGACCCTGGTGCCATTTGTCGGCAGCATTTTTCCGTTGGTGATCATGGTGGTCCCCGGCAATGCTACCGCCAACCGCTATGGTCCACCTGCACCGCCCAATACCACCGCGGTAAAAGTCCTGGCTACGTTGTGGCTGGTGTTTATCGCTCTCGGATTCATCGGTGGACTCGCCGGTGGCCTCACCGCTATCCAGAGCGAGTATGAAAGTGCGGCTCAAACCACCTACGAAAGTGACTCCGTGACCACCGATGAGATCGAAGATCCAACTGCCGTGGAAGTTGAGCCGGTGCCGGATGCGGTCGAGGATTCAGCCGAAGAAGCCGCGCCACCTGTAGACTCTGCGCAAGAATGAACAGCGCTCCCCGCCCGTGACACTGCGTCGCCGGCGCGGAGCTGTTGCGATGGAGAATTGCATGACCCGTTACGCTCTGATCACTGGCGCTTCCAGCGGCATCGGCCTTGCGATGGCCGAAGCCCTGGCCCGCCGCGGGCGCAGCCTGATTCTGGTGGCCCGACAGCGTGATCAGCTGGAAAGCATTGCGATTGAACTGACTCAGCGTTTTGGCGTGGAAGTACTGTTTCGCGCCTGCGATCTCGGTGAGCCGCTGAGACTTTCCGGATTTTTGCTGGAGCTCGAAGAAGGCGACCGGCAGATTGATCTGCTGGTCAACTGCGCCGGCATCGGCACTTGCGGACCTTTCCTGGCGCAGGACTGGATGACTGAACAAGACCTGATCGAGGTCAACATTCTGGCCCTGACGCGCCTGTGTCACGCCATCGGCAACACAATGGCGTTGCAAGGTGGTGGGCAAATACTCAACGTCGCCTCGATTGCAGCCTTCCAGCCGGGGCCCTGGATGAGCACCTACTACGCAAGCAAAGCCTACGTGCTGCATTTTTCTGAAGCGTTGCGCGTCGAACTGAAGAAATGCGCGGTCAAGGTATCGGTGCTGTGCCCCGGCCCGACCCGCACGGCATTCTTCCGCACCGCACAACTGAACACTGACAAGCTCAATGTCCATCATCGGCTGATGAGCCCTGAGGAAGTTGCGCTTTATACCGTGCGGGCTCTTGAGAAAAATCGCGCAATCATTATTCCCGGCCGGCGTAACCGTTGGATAGCATTCCTGCCACGCCTCGGTTCGCGCTGGCTGAACCGCACGATCGCCGGCAGGGTCAACAAGGCTTACTGCCCTCGCTGAAGGGCCTCACACAAAAATCCGGGCTGCTGCATTTCCCTGAGTACACTCAGGCCAGCCCCTACAACGGAGAAAACAGCTGTGGATACTCTGTTTACCAAGATTATCAACCGGGAGATCCCGGCGAAGATCATTTACGAGGACGACCAGGTTCTGGCCTTCCACGACATTGCCCCCCAGGCACCGGTGCATTTTCTGGTGATTCCGAAGAAACCCGTGCGCACCCTCAACGACCTCACAGAGGACGACAAGGCATTGGCCGGGCACATTCTGTTCACCGCGCAACGTCTGGCGCTGGAGCTGGGCTGCGAAGAAGGTTTCCGGGTGGTCATGAATTGCAATGAACTCGGCGGGCAAACTGTCTATCACATTCACATGCACGTGCTGGGTCAGCGCCAGATGAATTGGCCGCCGGGTTGATTCATTACCGACCTCTGCGTCGCAATGACCCAGCGCAAACCTTCGGCGGCCTGTTGAGTTAAACTGGCCGCCGAGATTTTTCCCGGAGGTCAGCATGACTACCCAACGTCACTATTCGCCCATTGACCGACTTCTGCTGCAAGCCGACGCCGCCATGCGCACCCTGCTGCCTTCCAGTGGCCAGCCGTATCGTCCGTCGCCGGCCATCGTGCAGCCGGACGTGCAACTGAGCGATGAAGACACTCGCCACGTCGCCGGTCTGATGCGGATCAACCATACCGGCGAAGTCTGTGCCCAGGCGCTTTATCAGGGGCAGGCACTGACAGCCAAACTGCCGCAAGTGCGCGCCGCGATGGAACACGCTGCAGAAGAAGAAATCGATCATCTGGTCTGGTGCGAGCAACGCATCCACCAGTTAGGCAGCCACACCAGCATTCTCAATCCGCTGTTCTATGGCATGTCCTTCGGCATTGGCGCAGTCGCGGGGCTGATCAGTGACAAGGTCAGTCTGGGTTTTGTTGCGGCGACTGAACACCAGGTCTGCAAACACTTGAACGAGCACCTCGAACAACTGCCTGCCGCCGATGAAAAGTCCCGGGCGATTCTCGAGCAGATGCGCATTGATGAAGAACATCACGCTGAAAGTGCACTGGAGGCTGGCGGGTTCCGTTTTCCGGCGCCCGTCAGGTTCGGGA
>JALYPE010000731.1 GCA_030856525.1 Pseudomonadota bacterium
GGGAAGCTCCACCAATGAGCCCCCCATCGATATCCGGCATGCCGAACAGTTCGACCGCATTGGCCGCCTTCACGCTGCCGCCGTATAGAAGCCGCACACCTTGTGCGACCTCAGAATTCTCTGCCGCCAACTGCGCGCGGATGGCTGCGTGCACATCCTGCGCCTGTTGCGGCGAAGCAGTCAGCCCGGTGCCAATGGCCCAGACCGGCTCGTAAGCTATGACTGCATTGGCAAAGACACCGACACCCAGCTCCTCGATGATGCTGCCCAGCTGATGCCCGACAACCTCAAGAGTTTTACCGGCTTCACGCTGCTCCAGGGTTTCCCCTATGCACAACACCGGAATCAAGCCACATGCCTGTGCCGCTGCGAACTTGCGAATCAGCATCCCGTCCTGCTCGCCCATAATCTGGCGGCGCTCGGAATGCCCGACAAGTACCAGGGAACACCCTGCATCCAACAACTGACTCGGTGCAACTTCGCCGGTCAGCGCACCTTGCTTCGATTCCACCGCAGAATTCTGCGCGCCGACCGAAATCGACTTGCCTTCCAGACCATCAATCACTTGATTGATGTACAGGCAAGGCGGGAATACCGCGACATCAACACCGCTCGGCAAGGCCAGGTGACTAAGGCCGTTGATCAGCTCAGCGACGCTGGCGCGGGTACCGTGCATCTTCCAGTTACCAGCTACCATAGGGCGACGCATGCTGTACCTCGTCGGTCAAAGTGGGCGCAGATGTTACCCAACACAATCATGGCTGGCAAGCCGAATTCAGGCAGAAACTTCAGTAACGAGTTTTGCCAGCTCTTCAGCGTAACCACGAACCTGCGTTTCGTCTTCGCCTTCAACCATCACACGCACCAACGGCTCGGTCCCGGACTTGCGCAACAACACCCGCCCACGACCAGCCATGGCCTGAGTGACGCGATCGCTGGCTTCCTTGACGGCAGGATGTTCAAGCGGGTTCACACCGCCACCGAAGCGCACGTTGATCAGCACCTGCGGGCACTTGCGCAGCGCCTGACGACTTTGAGCCAGGCCTTCCGAGCGCCTCTTCAATGCCATCAGCACCTGCAGCGCCGCGATGATCGCGTCACCGGTGGTGGTGTGATTGAAGCAGACGATATGGCCCGAGTTCTCGCCACCCACCACCCAGTTACGCTCCAGCAGATCGGCGATGACATAACGGTCGCCGACATTGGCGCGCACGAATGGGATCGACAGATCCGCAAGGGCCAGCTCCAGCCCCAGATTGCTCATCAACGTGCCGACGACACCGCCCTGCAATTTGTTACGTTCATGCAGATCGCGAGCGATGATGAACAACAGCTCGTCGCCATCAACAATGGCGCCCGTGTGATCGACCATCAGAACCCGATCGCCATCGCCGTCAAAGGCA
This sequence comes from Pseudomonadota bacterium, assembly GCA_030856525.1. Taxonomy (GTDB): domain Bacteria; phylum Pseudomonadota; class Gammaproteobacteria; order Pseudomonadales; family Pseudomonadaceae; genus Aquipseudomonas. Next base: position 1,404 of record JALYPE010000731.1, read on the forward strand.
ATACCCAGATCCGCGTGCTCAGCCAGCACGGCAGCCTGAAGCTGACCCATGTGGGTCGAACCACAGTTGTCATTGATGTTCAGACCGTTCGGCTGTGCGGACAGGACCACGACGTCTGCGCCCAGCTCGCGGAATACGCTTGGAGCCACCTTGTAGGTAGCGCCGTGAGCACAGTCGAGCACGATCCTCAGACCGGCGAAACTGGTTCCGGTAGGCACGCTGCTTTTGCAAAATTCGATATAGCGGCCCGACGCGTCGTTGATTCGCGATACCTTGCCGATCTTGCTCGACTCAACCACAGTCATCGGGGTATCAAGCAATTCTTCGATCATGTGCTCGACTTCGTCAGGGAGTTTAGTGCCCTTGCCGGAGAAGAATTTGATGCCGTTGTCATCGTGAGGGTTGTGCGAAGCACTGATCACGATGCCGGCTTCCGCATGAAAGGTACGCGTCAGATAAGCGATGGCAGGGGTAGGCATCGGCCCCAGCAGCATGACGTCTGCGCCTGCCGAAGTCAGGCCGGCCTCAAGCGCCGATTCGAACATGTAGCCCGAAATTCGGGTGTCTTTGCCGACCAGGACTTTGCAGGCGCCCATCTTGCGGAACGCCATGCCTGCCGCCCAGCCAAGCTTGAGCATGAAATCAGGAGTAATCGGATATTCACCAACGCGACCGCGAATGCCGTCCGTGCCAAAGTATTTTTTGCTCATAACTGCTCCATCATTCTTATTCGGCTGATTCCACTGCGGCGATCATCCGCACTACATCGACGGTTTCGGCGACATCATGCACGCGCAATATACGCGCACCCTTGAATGAAGCCAGCGCCGCGAGTGCCAGACCGCCATGCAGTCGCTCTCCGACCGGGCGATTCAAGGCCTGACCGATCATGCTCTTACGCGAAACCCCGACCAGCAGGGGTCGCCCGAGAACATGCAAGGCTTCCATGTGTTTGAACAAGCTTAGATTGTGCTGCAGGTTTTTGGCGAAGCCGAAGCCCGGATCGAGGATGATCCGATCTGTAGTAATCCCTGCCAGTTCACATTGCGCCATGCGCTCGGCGAGAAACTCGCTAACTTCTCTGGTCACATCATGATAATGCGGATTGTCCTGCATATCGCCCGGCTCACCAAGCATGTGCATCAGACAGACAGGCAAACCGGTTGCTGCCGCGGCATCCAGTGCACCATCACGTCGCAGAGAGCGCACGTCATTTATCAATCCCGCACCCAGCCGCGCAGTTTCGCGCATGACCGCTGGCGTCGAGGTATCGACAGAGATGATTACATCGAGTTCGCGGTTGATGCGCTCGACGATCGGCGCTACACGCTCTAGCTCTTCGAGTGGAGAAACTGCTCTGGCACCGGGCCGGGTCGATTCACCGCCGACATCAATCAGCGTCGCGCCGGCGACAACCATTGCTTCAGCGTGGCGCATTGCGGCGTCCAGCTGATTGTATTGGCCGCCATCGGAGAAGGAATCGGGAGTGACATTGAGAATACCCATGACATGCGTCTGGGTTAAATCAATAACCCGGTTGCCGCAAGGCAACCGGGTTGAGGACTGAACAGAAGTCATTTCAAACCTTAAACGTCAGCAGCAGGTCCGCCGATCGGGGTTTCCGGACGCTCGCCCTGTACTGCTGGAGGAGTCCCGGAAGTACCGGTGCCGCCCGACCAATCGCGAGGTTCGCGAGGCGTACGACCCGCCATGATGTCGTCGATCTGTTCGGCATCAATAGTTTCGTACTTCATCAAGGCATCTGCCATGGCATCCAGCTTGTCGCGGTTATCCGTAAGGATCTGCTTGGCGGTGCCGTAGCACTGATCAATGATGCTGCGCACTTCGGAGTCGATCAGCTTGGCTGTCTCACCAGAGAAGCTTGCACTCTGACCACCACCGCCGCGACCGAGGAATACTTCACCCTCATCTTCGGCGTACATCAATGGACCAAGTTTTTCCGACAAGCCCCACTTGGTCACCATGTTCCGTGCAATCTGGCTGGCACGCATGATGTCATTGGAGGCACCGGTGGTAACGCCATCAAAGCCCAGCGTCATCTCCTCGGCAATACGGCCACCGTACAACGAGCAAATCTGACTGATCAACGCTCGCTTGGACAGGCTGTAACGATCTTCTTCCGGCAGGAACATGGTCACACCCAGCGCGCGACCGCGCGGGATGATCGACACTTTGTAAACTGGATCGTGCTCAGGTACGACACGACCGACAATGGCATGGCCAGCTTCGTGATAAGCGGTGTTCTGCTTCTCTTTTTCCGACATGACCATGGATTTGCGCTCGGCGCCCATCATGATCTTGTCTTTCGCCAGTTCGAATTCTTTCATCTCGACGACGCGCTTACCGGTACGAGCGGCAAACAGCGACGCCTCGTTCACCAGGTTGGCCAGATCGGCACCGGAGAAACCCGGGGTACCACGGGCAATGACTGCCGGAGCAACGTCGTCGCCCATCGGCACTTTGCGCATGTGAACTTTAAGGATCTGCTCACGACCACGAATATCAGGCAGACCAACCACAACCTGACGGTCGAAACGGCCTGGACGCAGTAAAGCAGGGTCGAGAACATCCGGACGGTTGGTCGCAGCGATGACGATAATCCCGTCATTCATCTCGAAACCATCCATCTCTACCAGTAACTGGTTGAGCGTCTGCTCACGTTCGTCGTGACCACCGCCCATGCCAGCGCCACGATGGCGGCCGACAGCATCGATTTCGTCGATGAAGATGATGCATGGAGCGTGCTTCTTGGCCTGCTCGAACATATCGCGAACACGGCTCGCACCGACGCCGACAAACATTTCAACGAAATCGGAACCGGAAATGGTGAAGAACGGCACCTTGGCTTCGCCGGCAATCGCCTTGGCCAGCAAGGTTTTACCGGTACCCGGAGGACCGACCATCAGCACACCGCGAGGAATACGGCCACCCAAGCGCTGGAACTTGCCCGGATCGCGCAGGAACTCGACCAGCTCGCCGACTTCTTCCTTGGCTTCGTCGCAACCGGCAACGTCAGCCAACGTAGTTTTTACCTGATCTTCGGACAGCAGGCGTGCCTTGCTCTTACCGAAGCTCATCGGCCCGCCCTTGCCGCCCGCACCGCCCTGCATCTGCCGCATGAAGAACATGAAGACGGCGATGATCACCAGAATCGGGAAGCTTGCAACCAGGAGCTGAGTCCAGATGCTCTGCTGCTCCGGCTGCTTGCCTTCGACCACGACGTTGTTATCAACGAGATCGCCGATCAGACCGTTATCCTGGATTGCCGGACGGATGGTCTTGAAGCTGTCGCCA
>JALYPE010000254.1 GCA_030856525.1 Pseudomonadota bacterium
CTTTTGGCCAGTGACGCACCTCGACACCTTCCTGCCATTGCTGGCTCAGACGGATGTCGATCTGCGGGCAAAGTCGCTCGAAAGCACGCAAGTCATCCACCCATAAACGCACCGTCACCGAATGCTCGGCCACCAACTGTCGGGCCAAGCGCCACGTCACTCCGATGTCGCCGAAGTTATCCACCACGGTGCAAAAAATATCCCAGCGGGTGTTCAGTACAGGCATTCCAGGCTCCCGTTGGCAAAGGCGCCGATTATCCGCATACCGATTGTCCGCATAAATGGGCTCGTACAGAAGAGCCGACGGCGATTAATCTTCATGCGACAATCGCCACTCGCCCGCGATCATCCGCCAGGAGGCAGCCATGCCCTACCGTTCCCACCCCCGTCGCCGCATGCCGGTGCAGCTCAGTACCCTGCAACTGACCGGCAGCATTGCATTCGGTTTATGGCTGGGTTTTTTGGCGATTGCCCTGACCTGCTGGCTCGCATCACGTCTCCTGTTCGGCGAGCAACTGGCGCCAGTGGCTCAGGCCGTGCAGCAACTGGCAAATCCGCCAGTCGCGCAACCTGCGCCAGAACCCGAAGCGCAAAAGCCGATGTTCGAGCAATACCAAGAAAACCTGCGCAATAACGAGCAACAGCAAATGGTCGAACAGGCGCGCAGCAGCAAGCGCAATCTGTCGAACGCCAAGTGCCAGTTCTGGCTGCAACAGGACCAGAACGCGCCGAGCGAAAAAAGCCGCGCCAACGTCTTGCAGTTCTGCGACTGAACATGAATAAACACGCTGTCCACCAACTGATCATCGACAAGCTGCGCATCGATCTCGACATCGCCGAACGTGCTGCGCAAACCGCTTACGAAACCGCAACGCACGAAGAAAACATTGCCGAAAACAAGTACGACACCTTGGGGCTCGAGGCGTCGTACCTCGCCGCCGGCCAAGCCAGGCGTGTTGAGGAAATTCGCCAGTCACTGACCCTGTGTCAGAATTTGCCCCTGCGCGCGTATGACCAAAAGCGTGGCATAGAAGTCGGCGCCCTGCTGGGGCTCGAAGATGAAAACGGTCGCGAACAGTGGCTGTTTCTCGCGCCCGACGCGGCAGGCTTGAAGGTCGATCTGGTTGGACAGCTGATTACCGTCATCACGCCTCGCTCACCGCTGGGCAAAAGCCTGCTGGGCAAGTTCGAGGGGGATGAAGTAGAAATTCTGGTGGCGGGCGCTCGGCAACAGTTTGCTGTTACCGAGGTCATTTAAGCCGAGATCAATGAACCGGCAGTTCGACGCCGGCGAACAGCTCTTCCAGTTCCTGCTTGTTATGACACTGAATGGCTTTGGCCATGACTTCGCGCGTGAGGTGCGGCGCGAATTTCTCGATGAAATCGCACATGAAACCGCGCAGGAAGGTGCCGCGACGGAAACCGATTTTAGTCACGCTGGATTCGAACAGCTCACTGGCGTCGAGCACCACCAGGTCGTTATCCAGTTTGGTATCAACCGCCATTTTTGCCACGATACCCACGCCCAGACCCAGGCGCACGTAAGTCTTGATCACGTCGGCGTCGGCTGCGGTGAACACCACTTTAGGGGTCAAGCCGCGATGGCTGAAGGCTTCGTCGAGTTTGGAACGGCCGGTGAACCCGAACACGTAGGTCACGATCGGGTATTCGGCCAAGGCTTCCAGCGTCAGCTTTGACACCTTGGTCAGCGGATGGCCCTGCGGCACAACCACGCAGCGGTTCCAGCGATAGCACGGCATCATCACCAGATCACCGAACAGTTCAAGCGCTTCGGTGGCAATGGCGAAATCGACGGTGCCGTCAGCGGCCATTTCAGCGATCTGCATCGGTGACCCCTGATGCATGTGCAGGGCAACGTCCGGATATTGCTTGATGAAATTGCTGATCACCGGAGGCAGGGCGTAACGAGCCTGGGTGTGCGTTGTCGCGATCGACAAAGTGCCCTTTTTCTCGTTGGAGAATTCCTGAGCGATCTGCTTGATGCTCTCTACCTTGCGCAGAATCTCGCCGGCGGTGGTGATGATGCGCTCGCCGGCCGGGGTGACGCGGGTCAGGTGCTTGCCGCTGCGAGCAAAAACCTCGACGCCCAATTCGTCTTCCAGAAGGCGGATCTGCTTGCTGATGCCCGGCTGAGAGGTGTAAAGGCTCTGGGCGGTAGCGGAGACGTTGAGGTCGTGGTGCGCCACTTCCCAGATGTAGCGCAGTTGTTGAAGCTTCATATGAATCCCTCAAAGCAAGGTAGACGCCACGGGCATCAGCGACGGTATATAACTATATTAATGGTTTGGAGAATAAATCTAGAACTTTTTATCAGAACGCTACTATTCGCGAGCCCGGCGATCAACGATCCCCTTGCCGTCGACGCTCCACCAGTGGCACCAGGTAGACCGGCACCCGGGCCAGTTGCAATACCCTCGCCGCTGTTCTGCCCAGAGGGGTTTCCGCGCCCGTCCCGTGGCTGTGACTCCCTACGATCAGCAGATCAACAGAGAGTTTCTGCACCTGGTCGAGAATCACCTGCGACGGATCGCCCTGCAGCACACGCACTGCCCGAATCCGCTCCAGCTCGTCTTCCTCACCGAACTCTTCGCGAAAACTGTCGAGCACACGCTGCTCGATGCTGGCGATGACGGTGCTCAGACCTTCCCGGTGAAAATCGTTCAGCGCCTGCTCATCGAGATAGCTTTGCAGAACGGATTCCGCAAACAACCCCATGGGCTCAACCGCGTGCACCACATACAGGTCGGCGTTGAATGTCCGGGCCAGCGTCAAAGCGTGCTGCATCACCAATGGCGCATACAGGCCGAGGTCCGTGGCATACAGCATCGACCGAATCATATGACCTCCTCGAGTGCCTGCATGGCGGAGATTGATTCAGCTTAGCAGTGCCTTGGCGAGTACGACGGCCCGCGTAACGCGTTGAAGCACAGGCTTAAACTTTCTGCTCGTTGCTGATGCCATGGGGCACATGACCGGTGGCAACTACCTCGCGCGCCAACTCGCAATGGCCGGCCTGATCGTCGAAAAACACATCGGCGGCAAAGGCTTCGAGAAAAGCCGATTTGGTCAGTCCACCGAGGAATAAAGACTCATCCAGACGAATATCCCATTCACGCAGCGTGCGAATCACCCGCTCATGGGATGGTGCCGAACGCGCTGTGACCAAGGCCGTACGAATAGGACAGGCCTCCTCCGGAAACTCGCGTTGCAACAGGTTGAGCGCCGCCAAAAAGCCTTTGAACGGTCCGCCGCGTAGTGGCTCACGCGCGGATTCACGCTCGCTGGCCTGGAACGCCTCCAGACCGCTGGCCTGGTAGACCCGCTCCGACTCGTCGGAAAACAACACTGCATCACCGTCGAAGGCGATGCGCAATTCATCACTCGCGGCACGACTGGCGCCACCCGAAAGAATCGTTGCCGCCGCAAATCCGGCATCCAGCGCACTGCGCACATCTTGAGCGTGGGTGGAGAGAAACAGGTCGCAGCCGAACGCTTTGAGGTACGGATACGGACTGCGTCCGCCGACGAACGCGGCGCGGGAAATCGCCAGGCCGTAATGGTGAATCGAATTGAATACCCGCAGCCCGGTATCGGCGCTGTTGCGCGACACCAGAATCACTTCGACCCGGGCGCGCCCCAGACTGTTATTGAGGTTGAGGAGTTTCTCCACCAACGGAAATGCATCGCCGGGCTCGAGGATTTCGTCTTCGTGCTCGATCTGATATTGCCGATACGCCTCGACGCCACTCGTCAGGTACACCTTGTGGCTTTCGCCGAGATCGAACAAAGCGCTCGAAGAAATCGCCAGCACCAGCTTGTCGTCAATCGTCTTTGCCATGCCCTTCCCTCTCGGTTGACCGACTCAGGTATTACGCCGATCAATAAAGCTCAGACCGCGATACAGCGCTTCGATTCGCGGCAATTCGCAGCCTGCCGCTTTGGCTGCTGCCAACGGCCTCGCGTAGATTGCCGCCAGTTCCAGCGGACGCTTGTGCCGGAAATCGTGGTACATGCTTGGCCAGTAATCCGGCAGTTTTTCGGTCATCGTGAACAGGAAATCGGCGCACCCTGCCGGCATGTTGTGACCGCAGGCTTCGGCGCCCTGCACCAC
>JALYPE010000766.1 GCA_030856525.1 Pseudomonadota bacterium
TGCATAGGTCGTCGCCAGGTCCAGCGCTTCGCTGATCTGGCGCGCCTTTTTCGGGTACAGCAGGCGGATAGCGGACATTCCGCGAGCCTTGACATTCATGTCCCCATAGACCGCGGCTGCGGTGTCGAGACGCTTGAGACTGAAGCGGGCGGGCATAACGGCTCTGTTGAACACCCACCGTTTCTGCAGGTTTTGCAGCACTTTTGGTCCACGGGCCCGCATGCCGTTGACTCGCCACTGCTTACCGTTTTTCTGCAAAGGGAACACTTTGCCGTGGATCGGCGCGTAGCGTTTTTTGGTCGTGGCGTCGGTATATAAGCCAAGCGCCGCGTCGTGTGTCAGTGAGCTCAAATCAACCTCAGTGCTTGCCAGTTTCTGCAAGCGCGTACGGTCGGGCGCGGTGATGTCGGCGTTCTCCCACGTCAGCGCCGTCGCGGCTGCCTGTGGTGCCGTTTCGCTGCCCGGTGAAACACTTGGCAGCGGATTGCCCATCGATTTGCGCAACATGGCGAATTGCGCGACTGCGCTGATGAACCCTTTGAACGCAGCGCCCCACTTGTGCGTCTGCAAATCTTCAGCGGATTGTTTGACCATGCGGAAGCTGCGCCAGACCGTGATGGGGTAAGCGAGTTTGCCCATGAAAAAGGCGCTGGCCACGCCAATGTCTTCACCGAAAACTTGTTTGATCGCGGCCCACTCTGTCTGGGAATCGCCGTCCGCCTGACAGCCCAACAAACGACCCAGCAAGGCCAGGTTATCGTCGAGTAATTGCTTGAACAGTCCGCCTTTGATCGGGGTAGAGGCAAGGGTCGCAGACGGTTTTTTGGCTTGCGCAGCCCAGTACGCTTTGCACAACGTGCGGTCGGCGGGAGGCAAACTGTTGAGCATCCAGTCCTGCAACGGCCCATTGTTTTTCAGCTCGGCCAACAGCTGATTTTCATCCTCGTATTCCTTCATGCTGTGCGTCGGGCTGTACGGCGCGATCAGGATCTGGCGACCCGAGGCCGGTTGTTCGGAGCTGATCAACCACATGCCCGGCACGTTGAGCGTGGCGGCGCTGTTGATGCCGTCGAGCGCCAGCGGGCGGATGATTGCATCGGTGCCTTCCATAGCCTTTCGCGCCGTGGCGTCAGGCATGTCCATGATCTGGCAGATAAGATCAAAACCGGCTGGGCTCAGCCGCTCTTGCAGCTTTTGCGCATGGGCGTGCAGCATGAGTTGCCAGGGTAACTGCGCGGCGAAGCGCTTTCTGCGTTCAGTGGCGCCCGCGTCTGTATTGGCGAACGCGGCGGTCAGCGCTTTCTGCTGGTGTTCACCGAGCTTCAGTTTTTTAATCAGGGCCTTGATGTAATCCTCGTTCATACCGGTCGGAATAGTGTTGGCGTCCACCGACTTCACGCTGAAGCGCGCCGGCTCGAGATCGTCCAGATGAGTCAGGGCGAACTGCGTCAGGGTTTGCTCGCTGGCGGCAGACATAACGCGCGGACTGATTTGCACCTTGTCCGGGTCGAGATCAAAGGCGTCAGCCTTGAGGTGTTTGCGCAGTTCCCGATGCGCGGTGCGCGCCAGCGTGTCTACCCCGCTGAGAAAATCCTCATCACTGCTCACGTTATCGAGGTATTGCTGAGCCAATTCTGCGTGCAGCACCTGATCTTCAATGGGCGCTTTGGCCATCCATGCCGGGAGTTTCTCCGGCGTCGCCAGGTAATCGGCAATGCAGCTGGCACGGTGCAGCCCCGTTTGGGGTTGGCGCAGTGCGATCAGGTTCAGCAGGTCCGTTTTAGTCTTTGCGCTGAGCGTGGTCGCCAACGCAGCGCTGACACTGGCCTTGTCCAGCTGGACGTTTGGCTTTTGCAGGTACTCGACAAAATGCTCATCGATCCGCTGCAACGGTGCCAAGGCGTACGCGTTGAAAGGCAAGCGCTCGGTGCGTCCGAGGTTTTCCAGCAGGACGGTGCGAAGGTCTTCGTCCTCAAGGCGACGAACGAGCTCGTCCAGCAAAGGTTGCACGCCCAGAAAAGTCTCAAAACCCAGTGCCGGTGTCCACAGTATCGCTTTGCCTGAATGCCTGGCGTCCAGGCCGCCTCGTTCGGTGACGACAAAACAGCTGGCAAGTTGCAGCGTGCCGGTGGATCGCTCGGGCTTGAGTGCCAGCGCATACACGTCGGGGAAAAAGCCGTTCAAGGCAGCACGCTGTGAACGCACCGGGCTATCAAGCAGCGTTCTGATAATCGCCTGCTCCGAGGCGTCCAGTGAGCGGTCGATGGCGCGCAATTTGAGTTCGCTGCGCAATGCCGCCGTCATCACGTGCGCAACGTCTGCCTGCAGTCCCGGCAGCGATGGGTCGATCAAACGCTGAGCCTCGGCCACCGTCTGGGTGGTAGGCGCAATGGCGGGGCGGTCTTCCAGGCGTTTTTCGAGCGCCTGTTCGAAGGTGGTCAGCAGTCTCAGCTGTTCTTTTGCCGACTCGGCCCGCACGGTGGCCGGGCGCGAACTCCAGCGCTGGTCGACGCGGACGCTCCAGCGCCCATCCGTCTCGGTCGTCAGCAGCCGGTCATCGATCAGGCCGCGGACGTCCAGCGCGCTGTCGCACAGGGCGCCGGGGTCGAGCGCGCCCTCACTTTCGCGGTAGCGGTTCAGTGCATAGGACAGGTTGTCCTGCTGCTTGCCGAGGATATCGTCCATCAGTTGATCAAACACCGCGCCATGGACGGGCACACTTTTGATCTCGCGCTCATCCGCCGGCAACGCGAGAAAGGTGCCGCGCTCTTCCTGCGACATGAATTTGAGCAGCGTGTCTTCATGACCTTCGCTGTTCAGCATGTCCAGTACGGCTGTTTTGACGGCGGCCAGATCATCGGTCGCTTCAAGGCCTCTGGACTGGGTATAGAGAAAACCGGGCAGGCCTTCGCTGCCGATTTTCAGGGTTGAAGCCAGCTCTGCGTAATGTTTGAGAGGGGCCGTCACCCGTACTTTTTCGATACTGAGTAGGGCACTCGCATCGGCAGGTTCGCCGACAGTTCGAAGCCGCACGTATTCGTCCGTCTTGAGCACGCCCGACTGGCGCTGCAGCAAGATTCTTGTGCAATAGGCGTCGCGCATTCCTTCGCAGAAAAACCCCAGGCGCGATTGTCCGTTACTCATGGGTGAGTTCCAGAATGTCTCGATCAGGCTTTGCAAGTACGGGGTAAAGCTCTGCGCGATTTCCTTGACTGCCGACTCCCACGTCTGGTTATCGGCAGCGGTGCTCACTCGGTGTCGGGGGTTGCTGAACACTCTGGAACTGCCTGGAGGCCACTGGTTGTTCAGGTAGAAATACATCAGCGCATCGCTGAGCGAGAGCGAAGAATGAACGTGAAGGTCCGCACTCCAGGTGGTCAGCCGCGTCAAGCGTTGGTCAAGTGCGGGGAACGGTTTGAACAGCGCATTCTTCAGGGATTCATCCAGCATCGATTTCAGGGTCGGCGTCTGGAGCAGCTCGGTGGTCATCCACTGCAGGTTGTGTCGCTGATTGCGTTGCAGAAGTGCTTCCTGATCTTCGAAGACTGCAGCGTCAATCTCTTCGGCAGAGATGTCCGCGACGGCGTTATCCGCCAAGGTGCTGCGCTGTTCAATGGACAGAAAGCGCAACAACGCCCGCTTGCCGTCGTCCAGTCCCAGCCATTCTTTGAGTTTGCTTTTCAGATCGTCCATGTCGGCGAACTTGATCAAGCCCTTCCAGGGGGTATAGAGCGTGACTTCCTTGCCACTCGGCCGACTTAACGCGAACGCGCCGGCCAGTGGCGTGCCCGCGATGCCGGGCGCCGTCAGCAGCAGTCGGTGCGCAAGCATGGGCTGTTTATGCGCTGCGCGTGCGGCCTGGGTGGCCAGGTACACATTCTGCAGCCACTTGAGGTCTTCAATACTGAAGTTCAGGGCTTTTTCACGATCGCCGGGTTGTTTGGCGCTGGATGCGGCTTCTGCCTCGTCAAAAAAATACGGCAGCGGGGATATCGTCATGGGTGTTTCCTCGGAGGTTGCGATCGACGCTGATCGCAAGGCTTTGAATCGAGGAAGCAGGTTAGGGCCAGGCCAATGGGCGAGTGCGGTACATATTGCTGGGCGCAACGGCGTTCTCGAGACTTGACAGCAGGCTGGTGAAACAGCGCTTAATCGAGGCCTCGTTTTGAGGGTGCCTGGCATTCTCGTTCGACCTGTCGCCCGTACCCAATAATAAAACTGGAGCTTCAGATGACCGCAACGCCCGAAGTAGCCGTTAGTGCGCCCGTGCATACGCTTGAATTCGACGCGCTCGTTGTATTGCTCGAACAGATTTTTCTGCGGCACGGCACCTCTGCCGATGTCGCCCGCACCCTCGCGCTCAACTGCGCCGGTGCCGAACGGGATGGCGCCCACAGTCACGGCGTGTTTCGCATCCCCGGTTATGTGTCAACCTTGAACAGCGGCTGGGTCGATGGTCAAGCGGTACCGGTGATCGAAGATGTGGCCTCGGGGTTTGTCCGCGTCGATGCCGCTAATGGTTTTGCCCAGCCGGCACTCGCGGCCGCCCGCTCACTATTGGTGGAAAAAGCGCGCAGTGCCGGGATCGCGGTGCTGGCAATTCGTAACTCCCATCACTTCGCCGCGCTATGGCCGGATGTCGAGCCGTTTGCCTATGAAGGGCTGGTGGCCTTGAGCGTGGTCAACAGCATGACCTGCGTGGTGCCGCATGGCGCTGACCGGCCCTTATTTGGCACCAATCCGATCGCCTTCGCCGCCCCGCGTGCCGATGGCGAGCCAATTGTGTTCGACCTGGCAACCAGCGCCATCGCCCACGGCGACGTGCAGATCGCCGCGCGCAAGGGTGAGCGTTTGCCTGAAGGCATGGGCGTCAATAGCCTGGGCCAACCGACGCAGGACCCGAAGGCGATTCTCGAGGGCGGTGCCTTGCTACCATTCGGCGGACACAAGGGGTCGGCGCTGTCGATGATGGTGGAGCTGTTGGCAGCGGCGCTGACAGGCGGCAATTTCTCGTTCGAATTTGACTGGTCAAATCATCCGGGCGCCAAGACCCCATGGACCGGGCAGCTGTTGATCGTCATTGATCCGAGCAAGGCAGCGGGGCAGAGCTTCGCAGAACGCAGCCAGGAGCTGGTGCGGCAGATGCATGGAGTGGGACTGAAGCGCTTGCCGGGTGATCGGCGTCATTCTCAGCGGGCGAAATCCGCGGAGGAGGGCATCAGGCTGGACAATGAAACGCTGGAGAGTTTGCGGGGCTTGGCGGGGCTTTGAACGTAGGTTCGGTCTGCGGACCGGCGGGAGATTGATCCCCGCCGGGCGTTACTCAGTCGTTTGCGCTTAACGGCGACCCAGCAACAAACCAACGACCAGACCGAAACCGGCGGAGATCGCTACGGTTTGCCAAGGATGGCCACCGATGTAGGTTTCTGTCGCCTGAACCGCTGGCATTGTACGGTCGCGCACGTTGCCGACCGAGTCCCGAGCCTGCTGCAACTTCTGGGCGATCTGGCCGCGCAGTGTTTCCGCTTCTTCGCCTACCAGCGAAGCGCTGCTTTTGAGCAGCTTTTCTGACTCTTCGATCAGCGAATGAAGTTCGCTGAAAGCCTGATCCTTGATC
>JALYPE010000775.1 GCA_030856525.1 Pseudomonadota bacterium
TTTGCCGGATTGATTGAAGTGGCGCGCCCAGGTGCTGGGCGCGTTTAAGACTGCTTGGAGGTCGAATTGGACAAGAACATGAAAATCCTCATCGTTGATGACTTCTCAACGATGCGGCGGATCATAAAAAACCTGTTGCGTGACCTTGGGTTCACCAACACGGTCGAGGCTGACGATGGCACCACCGCCATTCCGGTTCTCAACAGCGGCAGCATCGACTTTCTGGTAACGGACTGGAACATGCCTGGCATGACCGGTATCGACCTGCTGCGCCACGTGCGCGCCGATGAAAAGCTCAAGCACCTGCCGGTGCTGATGGTGACCGCTGAAGCCAAGCGCGAGCAGATCATCGAAGCGGCCCAGGCCGGTGTTAACGGCTATGTGGTTAAGCCCTTCACGGCCCAGGCGTTGAAAGACAAGATCGAGAAGATTTTCGAACGCATTGGCTGAGAAACGGCGCCACGGGGGAGCTATGGACAACAACGAATCTTCACAGGGCAATTTTGAATCGACCCTGAAAAAACACGCGGTCGAGCTGGTCGAAAGCCTTGAAAAAGGCAGGTTCGGCGACGCGGTGCAATTGATCCATGAGCTCAATCAGACCCGTGACCGCGGCCTGTATCAGGAAGTGGGCAAACTCACACGCGAACTGCACAGCGCGATCGTCAATTTCCAGATTGACCCGCACATGCCGCAAGCCGAGGAAGTGTCCCAGATAACAGACGCCACCGAGCGTCTGGGTTATGTGGTCAAGCTGACCGAGGCCGCCGCCAACCGCACCATGGACCTGGTTGAAAACGCCACGCCACTGGTCAACGGCCTGAGCGAAGAAGCGCAGGCGCTGAGCGCGGATTGGGGACGGTTCATGCGTCGCGAAGTCGGGGCTGAAGAGTTCCGCGAACTGGCCCGGCGGGTCGACGGTTTCCTGACACGCAGCAGCGCTGACAATCGCGTGGTGTCGAGCAACCTCAACGACATCCTGCTTGCTCAGGATTATCAGGACCTCACCGGGCAGGTGATCAAGCGTGTGACCCAGCTGGTCACCGAAGTTGAAAGCAATTTGCTCAAGCTCGTGCTCATGGCCAGTCAGGTGGACCGCTTCGCGGGCATCGAACATGATCGTGATGCGATGCTTCAAGAAAAAGATCCGCAAAAACATCTCTCTCAGGGTGAAGGTCCGCAGATTCATGCCGATAAAAGAGAAGACGTTGTGTCCGGTCAGGACGATGTGGACGATTTGCTATCCAGCCTAGGGTTTTAGAATTTTAGGTTTTTTAGGTTTTTAGACCTGTAGGAGCACCCCCTTAATGAGCTTCGGCGCCGATGAAGAGATCCTTCAGGATTTCCTGGTTGAGGCCGGCGAGATTCTAGAGCAGCTGTCCGAACAGTTGGTCGAGCTGGAAAGCCGACCGGATGATGCGGACCTGCTCAATGCAATTTTTCGCGGTTTTCACACTGTAAAAGGAGGCGCCGGCTTCCTCCAGCTCAATGAGCTGGTGGAGTGCTGTCACATCGCCGAGAACGTCTTCGACATCCTGCGCAAGGGTGAGCGTCGCGTCGACTCGGAACTGATGGACGTGGTTCTTGAGGCACTGGACGCCGTAAACGCGATGTTTACCGAAGTCCGCGAGCGCAGCCCGGTGACGGCTGCGACCCCTGAATTGCTGGCGGCATTGGCTCGTCTGGCCGAGCCGCAGACCGCCGATGAAGTGGCTCCTGCTGCTGAGGTGGCTGCAGAACCGGTCGCCGAGAGCGATTCGGGCGACATCACCGACAATGAATTTGAACAACTGCTGGATTCGCTGAATGCCGTCAAGGCACAGGCTGAGGCGCCGGCATCTGTTCCTGCTCCTGCTGCTAGCGGTAGCGCGAGCGACGAAATCACCGACGACGAATTCGAATCGTTGCTCGATCAGTTACATGGCAAAGGTCAGTTCGCCATTGATGCGGTCACTGCACCTGCGGCACCAGCAGCGCCAGCCGCGCCGAAAGCCGCGGGCGACAGCTCCGACATTACCGACGACGAATTCGAAGCGCTGCTCGACCAGTTGCACGGCAAAGGCAACTTTGCCGTTGGCGCGCTGGAATCGGCGATTGCCTCAGTTCCGACACCGGCTGCTCCCAAGGCTGCAGTGGCCGGCGGCGATCTGATCTCCGATCACGAGTTCGAATCGCTGCTGGACGAACTGCACGGTCAAGGCAAGTTCACCGAAGTCGGCACCGGATCGGCTGCTTCCACAGTCGCTACGCCCGTCGCCAAAGCCGCGGCGCCTGTCGCCAAGGCGCCCGCGCCGAAAGCCGAAGCGCCGAAGGCTGCTGCTCCAGCGCCGGCCCGTGCTCCGGCCGCGCCGTCTGCGGACAAACCGCCCAGTGAAGCGGAAACCACCGTACGGGTCGACACTGCGCGGCTCGACGAAATCATGAACATGGTCGGCGAGCTGGTTCTGGTGCGTAACCGCCTGGTTCGTCTGGGTGCCAACAGCGCCGACGAGGCCATGTCCAAGGCTGTGTCGAACCTTGATGTGGTCACCGCTGATCTGCAAACCGCGGTCATGAAGACGCGGATGCAACCGATCAAAAAAGTCTTCGGGCGCTTCCCGCGTCTGGTTCGCGACCTGGCTCGCCAGCTCAAGAAAGAGATCAACCTGGAGCTGGTCGGTGAAGAAACCGACCTCGACAAGAACCTCGTCGAGGCCCTGGCCGATCCGCTGGTCCACTTGGTGCGCAACTCGGTCGACCACGGTATCGAAGAGCCGGCCGAACGCGAAGCGATGGGCAAGCCCCGCAGCGGCAAGGTCATCCTGTCTGCTGAGCAGGAAGGCGACCACATTCTGCTGTCCATTTCCGATGACGGCAAAGGCATGGACGCCGACGTTCTGCGCGGCATCGCCGTGAAGAAAGGCCTGATGGACAAGGACGCGGCAGACCGTCTCAGCGAGTCGGATTGCTTCAACCTGATCTTCGCGCCGGGCTTCTCGACCAAGACCGAGATTTCCGACGTGTCCGGTCGTGGCGTGGGCATGGACGTGGTGAAAAC
Organism: Pseudomonadota bacterium; assembly: GCA_030856525.1. Classification (GTDB taxonomy): domain Bacteria; phylum Pseudomonadota; class Gammaproteobacteria; order Pseudomonadales; family Pseudomonadaceae; genus Aquipseudomonas. The sequence continues at coordinate 3,038 of JALYPE010000775.1, forward strand.
CAAGATCGCCCAGCTCAACGGCACCATCAATATTTACTCGACCAAGGGCAAGGGCTCCAAGATCGTCATCAAAGTCCCGCTGACCCTGGCGATCATGCCAACGCTGATGGTCATGCTGGGTAATCAGGCCTTCGCGTTCCCGCTGGTCAACGTCAACGAGATTTTCCACCTCGACCTGTCGCGTACCAACGTGGTGGACGGTCAGGAAGTGGTGATCGTGCGCGACAAGGCGCTGCCGCTGTTTTACCTCAAGCGCTGGCTGGTCAGCTCCGCCGCTCATGAAGAGCAGCGAGAAGGCCATGTGGTGATCCTTTCGGTGGGCACCCAGCGGATCGGCTTTGTCGTCGATCAGTTGGTGGGCCAGGAAGAAGTGGTCATCAAGCCATTGGGCAAAATGCTTCAGGGAACCCCGGGCATGTCCGGCGCCACCATCACCGGTGACGGCCGCATTGCGCTGATTCTCGATGTGCCGAGCATGCTCAAGCGTTACGCCGCACGGCGTATTTGATTCTGGGGGAGCGGGGCGATCAAAGCCTCGCCCCCGCCTAACGGAGTTTTTATGGCAGTCAAAGTCCTGGTGGTGGACGATTCGGGGTTTTTTCGCCGCCGCGTCTCGGAAATTCTTTCAGCGGATGCAAACATCCAGGTCGTCGGCACGGCGACCAACGGTAAAGAAGCGATCGATCAGGCGCTGGCCCTCAAGCCCGATGTGATCACCATGGACTACGAGATGCCGATGATGGATGGCATCACGGCCGTGCGTCACATCATGCAGCGCTGCCCGACGCCGGTCCTGATGTTCTCCTCGCTGACTCACGAAGGCGCCCGCGTAACGCTCGATGCGCTGGACGCCGGCGCGGTGGATTTCCTGCCGAAGAATTTCGAAGACATTTCGCGTAACCCGGACAAGGTCAAGCAACTGCTGTGCGAAAAGATCCTGAGCATTTCGCGCAGCAATCGTCGCGTCAGCACGTACAACGCACCGGCCCCGGTGGCTGCGCCCGTTGCGGCGCCGGCCCCTGCCAGTGTCAGCAGCAGTTACGCGAGCACGGCCCCGGCACGTCCGGCGCCTGTGCCGATGCCGACCCGTGCGCCTGCGGCCAGCCCATCGTCCCCGGCGCCCAAGCGTAAAGCTTACAAACTGGTTGCCATCGGTACATCCACCGGCGGACCGGTTGCGCTGCAGCGGGTGTTGACGCAGTTGCCGGCCAACTTCCCGGCACCGATCGTGTTGATTCAGCATATGCCGGCAGCATTCACCAAGGCTTTCGCCGAACGTCTGGACAAGCTGTGCCGCATCAACGTCAAGGAAGCCGAGGATGGCGACATCCTGCGTCCAGGCCTGGCGCTGCTGGCACCGGGCGGCAAGCAAATGATGATTGATGGCCGTGGTGCGGTGAAGATTTTGCCGGGCGACGAGCGCCTCAATTACAAGCCATGCGTGGACATCACTTTCGGTTCGGCCGCTAAGTCCTACGGTGACAAGGTTCTGGCGGTGGTGTTGACCGGCATGGGCGCCGACGGTCGCGAAGGCGCGCGTCTGCTCAAGCAGGGCGGCAGTGCAATCTGGGCTCAGGATGAGGCGAGCTGCGTGATTTACGGCATGCCGATGGCCATCGTCAAAGCCGACCTCGCCGACGCGGTTTATGGCCTCGACGACATTGGCCGTCACCTGGTCGAGGCGTGCATCTGATGGATGTACTCAGCCTGATCGGGATCATCATGGCGTTCGTCGCCATTATTGGCGGCAACTACCTCGAAGGCGGTCACCTTGGCGCACTGGCAAACGGCCCGGCAGCGTTGATCGTGATCGGCGGCACCGTTGGCGCAGCCCTGCTGCAAGCGCCAATGAGCGCCTTCAAGCGGGCGATGCAAATTGTCGGCTGGATTCTGTTTCCACCTCGCGTCGATCTGGCGGGTGGCGTCGATCGCGTCGTCAACTGGAGCCTCACTGCACGCAAGGAAGGTTTGCTGGGTCTGGAAAGCGTGGCTGACGCCGAACCCGACAGTTATTCACGCAAAGGCCTGCAGCTGCTGGTCGATGGCGCTGAACCGGAAGCGATTCGCAGCATTCTGGAAGTGGATTTCTACACCCAGGAAAGCCGCGACATCGAAGCCGCGAAATTTTTCGAAAGCATGGGCGGCTATGCGCCGACCATCGGCATCATCGGTGCGGTGATGGGTCTGATCCATGTGATGGGCAATCTGGCCGATCCATCGCAACTGGGCAGCGGCATTGCCGTGGCGTTCGTCGCCACCATCTATGGTGTGGCCAGCGCCAACCTGGTGTTGCTGCCCATTGCCGCCAAGCTCAAGTCGGTTGCCTTGCGCCAGTCGCGTTATCGCGAAATGTTGCTCGAAGGAATTTTGTCGATCGCCGAAGGTGAAAACCCTCGCTCTATCGAATTGAAGCTTCAGGGCTTCATGGATTGATGTAGGAAGTGAATCGTGGCTCGACGCAGGCATCGTGAAGAACATGTAAACCATGAACGCTGGCTCGTTTCATACGCCGACTTCATCACGTTGCTGTTCGCCTTTTTTGTGGTGATGTACTCCATTTCCTCGATCAATGAAGGCAAGTACAAAGTCATATCGCAAGCCCTGGTCGGCGTGTTCAACGACGCTGATCGCGCGCTCAAGCCGATCCCGATTGGCGAAGAGCGTCCGTTGTCCGTGACTCCGGCCAAACCGCTGGTCAAGGACAGCGAGCAGATCGACGCCGGTATCTCTGGCGCAAGCGACCCGCTCAAAAGCATTGCCGATGACATCAGCGCCGCGTTCGGTGACCTGATCAAATCCAATCAGATGACCGTTCGCGGCAACGAGCTGTGGGTCGAGATCGAACTCAATTCCAGCCTATTGTTCGGCAGCGGTGACGCCATGCCCAGCGACATGGCGTTCAGCATCATCGACAAGGTGGCGGCGATCGTGAAACCGTTCGATAACCCGATCCACGTCGAAGGTTTCACTGACGACCTACCGATCCGCACCGCGCAATACCCGACCAACTGGGAACTGTCCTCGGCCCGTTCGTCGAGCATCGTGCGCATGCTGGCCATGCAAGGGGTTAACCCCGGTCGACTGGCATCGGTCGGTTACGGTGAATTTCAGCCGGTGGCAAACAACGCCACCGTTGAAGGCCGCGCGCGCAATCGTCGCGTGGTCCTGGTGGTGTCGCGCAATCTTGATGTCCGCCGCAGTCTGACCGGCACCGGTACCGCTCATGCGCAACCGGACGCCGCACTGAAGCGGGCTGGCACACAAACTGCACCGACCCCGGTCAAGTCGCCGGGACGAGAGAGCGCCGTCAATTCTCCGTCACCCGCATTAACACGTTGAGCTATTTTCCCGGTCGACCCGACCGGGTGGAACAATCCGTATGAGAGTCTGGGCAGTCGCCAATCAAAAGGGTGGTGTTGGTAAAACCACTTCCTCCATCGCTCTGGCCGGGTTACTGGCCGAGGCGGGCAAGCGCGTGGTCGTGGTCGATCTCGACCCCCACGGCTCGATGACCAGCTACTTCGGTTATGACCCCGACAGCCTTGAGCACAGCAGCTACGACCTTTTCCTGCACAAGGGCAGCGTGCCCGCAGGTTTGCCCGGGCAACTGCTGCTACCGACCAGTCACGCGAGTATTTCCCTGCTGCCATCGAGCACCGCGCTGGCCACCCTTGAGCGCCAGTCGCCGGGGCAGAGTGGCCTGGGCCTGGTGATTGCCAAGAGTCTGGCGCAACTGTGGCAGGACTTCGATTACGCCGTGATCGACAGCCCGCCGTTACTCGGTCTGCTGATGGTCAATGCCTTGGCGGCTAGCCAGCAATTGGTGATCCCGGTGCAGACCGAACACCTGGCGGTCAAAGGCCTCGAGCGCATGGTCAACACCTTGGCGATGATCAACCGTTCACGCAAAGTTGCGCTGCCTTTCAGCATCGTACCGACGCTGTTCGACCGCCGCACTCAGGCCTCGCTCGGCACCTTGCGCGTGCTTCGCGATAAATACCCGGAAGAGATCTGGCAAGGCTACATTCCCGTCGACACGCGCCTGCGTGATGCCAGCCGTGCCGGCGTGACGCCTTCGCAGTTCGACGGCAAGAGCCGTGGTGTGCTGGCGTATCGTGCGTTGCTCAAGCACATGCTCACAACCCAACTCGTTCCACAGGTGGCTTGATGAAATCATTACCTGTAGGAGCGAGCTTGCTCGCGATGGACGACAACGATAACGCGCGCTGTCTGGGTGACCGCGTTTTCAGACAGTTTTTCGCGAGCAAGCTCGCTCCTACAGGGGCGTGCTCATGAGCAAGCCGTTGAAGGTCACTTCACGTCCGCAATTGGCGCTCCAGTCTTATCTGGACAACCTGTTGATGGACGCGACCGAAGAGTGGGTGGCGCCAGAAATCGAAGCTGCGCCTGAACCGGTTGAACTCGAGGTCGTCGAGGAGGAGGGCGCACTGGATGAATTCCAGGCAGCAGTTCTCGAAGAACAGGCCCGCGATGCGCAGAAACCTGCAGTAGCAGCCGCCCCTCTTGTCGCGTCAGCGCTGGCCGCCGTCGCCAGGACTCCGGTCGTCGTTGAAGAAGCACCTGCGCCGGTGCTGGCATCCGTCTCGACCATCGCGCCGCTGTTGCAAGCCTTGGTGCCGCCGGTTGTCGAAGTGCACCTGCCGCCGAGTAATCCGCCGCCCCCTGTCACCAGCAACGGTCGACCGGCCTGGGCAGCCGAACCGTTCGAATGCCTGTTGTTCGATGTCGCCGGTCTGACGCTCGCCGTTCCACTGGTGTGCCTGGGTTCGATTTATTCGTTGGCCGGCCACGAGCTGACGCCGCTGTTCGGCCAGCCGGACTGGTTCCTGGGGATCCTGCCGAGCCAGGCCGGCAACCTCAAAGTGCTGGACACCGCACGCTGGGTGATGCCGGACCGCTATCGCGATGATTTCCGCCAGGGCTTGCAATACGTTATTTCGGTTCAGGGCTACGAATGGGGGTTGGCCGTGCATCAGGTCAGCCGCTCGTTGCGCCTGGACCCCAACGAAATCAAATGGCGCAGCCATCGCGGCCAGCGACCGTGGCTGGCTGGCACGGTGATCGAACACATGTGTGCCTTGCTCGACGTTTCCGAACTGGCCGAGCTGATCGCCAGCGGCGGAGCAAAGCACATGGGCGGCAGCAAGCCGACGCTCAAATCAACCTAACAAACAAGTACGGGCAGTCACTGCCCATACACGGAACACACACCGCCAGCGCGGTTTTTCGAGGGGCAGGGTATGAACGACAAGGCAACAGCGGCAAAGGGCTCCGAAGATCCGATCCTGCAATGGGTGACCTTCAAGCTCGACAACGAAACCTACGGCATCAACGTGATGCGCGTTCAGGAAGTGTTGCGTTACACCGAAATCGCGCCGGTTCCGGGTGCGCCAAGTTACGTGCTGGGCATCATCAACCTGCGCGGTAACGTGGTCACCGTGATCGACACCCGTCAGCGCTTCGGCCTGATGAATGCCGAAATCAGCGACAACACGCGCATCGTCATCATTGAAGCCGACAAGCAAGTGGTCGGGATCATGGTCGACAGCGTCGCCGAAGTGGTTTACCTGCGTCAGTCGGAAATCGAGACGGCGCCGAACGTCGGTAACGAAGAATCCGCCAAGTTCATTCAAGGCGTGTGCAACAAGAACAACGAACTGCTGATCCTCGTCGAGCTGGACAAGATGATGAGCGAAGAAGAATGGTCGGATCTGGAGAACATCTGATTGATTCTTGAGGTAGCGGTAGTTGTCCTGTTCCTGTTTTGGGCAGGCACGCTGGCAATGTTTCTGGCGTACATACGCGCTCAACGACAAATTGCCGCGCAACAGGCCGAGGGCGATGCGCTGCGTGATCAGCGCATCAAGGACCTGGCCAAGCGCGTCGACGATTATCAGAGCGGCAACGTGCGCATGGGCGAAAGCCTGCACGAGCTGCGCGCAATCGTCGGGCCATTGCCGGACAAACTGGCGCAGCTCGAACAGCGCGACCCCTCCAGCCTGTCGTTTGCCCAAGCGGCGCGATTGGTGGGGATGGGGGCGAGCGTCGACGAACTGACGGCGTCCTGCGGCCTGACCCAGGCCGAGGCCGAGTTGATGCGCAAGATGCACAAGAACTGATTGCTACGATCGCCTCGAAGCCGCTTTCGCGAGCAAGCCCGCTCCCACATGTAATCTCGGCCGATCACAAAATCCGTGTTCGCTGAAGATCAAATGTGGGAGCGGGCTTGCTCGCGAAGGCGTCCTTAAAATCTCAATAATCGTCCCCACGCTCGGTCACATCCTTCTCGACCATTACCGCATTCGGATCATGTCCCTGCGGAAACTTGCCCTTCAGATTCCACGCGAACGCGATGATCTCGGCAATCGTCCGATACAACTCCTCCGGAATGCTGTCGCCCAGTTCCATCCTCGCCAGCAATTTCACCAGTTCGGCATTCTCGTAAATCGGTACTTCGTAATCCCGGGCGATCCGCAGGATTTCTTCGGCCAGCGCTTCGTCGCCCTTTGCAGTGAGGGTCGGCGCGTGAGTGCCGTCGTATTTGAGGGCGATGGCCTGGCGGGGAGTATCGGAGGTGTTCATGCGGTTTCGTCGACCCAGCGTTGTTCCAGACGGGTGTGAGCGCCTTGCGGCGGTGTGCCGAGGTGGCAATCGAGATCACCGACGTTGAGGCCTGAGGCCAGCAGCCTTTCACGCAATCCGGCGAGGTTGCTTTCGATCAGACTCGCCGTGTACGGCCGTTCAGCCCACAACTGACTGGACAGGCTGCCCTTGATCAGCTGCGCCTGAATCTGCATCGGCCCCAGCGGTTCCATGTCGAACGCAAGGTCGACGCGCCACAATTGCTGCTTGGGCTCGCGTTCGTCACGGCGCTCGTTGGGCTGCTC
>JALYPE010000787.1 GCA_030856525.1 Pseudomonadota bacterium
CCAGAAGACTGCCCGCCTTCATCTGCCCTCTGAGCATATTGAAAAACGAGGCCTCCGTAGGTTTCTGCCGGTTGCCCAGCAAGTCCGCGTTTAGCAGTGGCCCATGAAACGTCACGAACCCTGCATAACGACTGATCGCCAGGTGCAGCGCGGTGATGTCGCTGTAGCCAATGAATGGCTTGGCATTGTTCTGCAACAGCTCGAAATCGATACGGTCGAGCAAACGCGGGGTACCGTAGCCACCGCGCAGGCAGATGATTGCATCGACCTCTCTGTCTTCGAAAGCACCATGCAGATCGTTGAGGCGCACATCGTCGTTGCCGGCGAGGTAGCCATCCGCCTCATAAACACCGGGAAAAATCCGCAGAGCGTATCCGCGGGCCCGCATCCAGGCGAATGCTTTCTCAGTGTCCAGCGCGGCTGGCCCGGCGGGTGCGATCACGCCGATCAGACCTTCCGATGGCAGGGCTGGCACGGGTGTGTGGGGACAAAGAGTGTGGGTCGGTCGAACGGTCATCCATGAATCTCCCTGTGCGATAGCGTCAGGCACACAGTAGTCAGGAACGGGGACAAACAGAAGAGGATCACGCGCCCCGCAGGTCGCAGGAAAAAGCAGCAGTGGCAGTAGGCACTGCAAAAAACGCCCGCCAGGCTGACATCACCTAGCGGGCATTTTCATCAGGACGACATCAGTTCAGCCTTGACCAGCTTCGCCTGCTCGTCGGCGTGGTACGAAGAACGTACCAGCGGGCCGGACGCAACGTTTTTGAAGCCCATCTTGTAACCTTCCTCGGCGAACCAGGCGAAGGTGTCCGGGTGCACAAAACGCTGGACCGGCAAGTGGCTGCGCGAAGGCTGCAGGTATTGGCCAAGGGTCAGCATGTCGATGTCGTGCTCACGCATGCGCTTCATGACTTCGATGACTTCTTCATCGGTTTCACCCAGCCCCAGCATCAAACCGGACTTGGTAGGAATGTGCGGCATCATCTGCTTGAAGCGTTGCAGCAGGGTCAGCGACCACTGGTAATCCGAACCCGGACGCGCGGCCTTGTAAAGGCGCGGCACGGTTTCCAGGTTGTGGTTGAACACATCCGGTGGCTCGGCTGCGGTGATTTCCAGCGCGACGTCCATACGGCCACGGTAATCCGGGACCAGAGTTTCAAGCTGCACGTTCGGCGACAGCTTGCGGATCTCGCGGATGCAGTCGGCAAAATGCTGGGCACCGCCGTCACGCAGGTCGTCGCGGTCAACGGAGGTGATCACCACGTACTTGAGCTTGAGATCGGCGATGGCGATGGCCAGGCTTTGCGGCTCATTCACGTCAAGTGGCTTCGGACGGCCGTGGCCGACGTCGCAGAACGGGCAGCGGCGGGTGCAGATGTCGCCCATGATCATGAACGTCGCGGTGCCGCCGGAGAAGCATTCACCCAGGTTCGGGCAGGACGCCTCTTCGCACACGCTGTGCAGCTTGTGTTTGCGCAGCAGCGCCTTGATGCGGTCGACTTCCGGCGAGATCGGGATGCGCACGCGGATCCAGTCGGGTTTCTTCGGCAGTTCGGTGGTCGGGATGATCTTCACCGGGATGCGTGCAACCTTCTCGGCGCCGCGCAGCTTGACGCCGGCTTCAACCTTGGCACGCGGGGCCGGACGCTCGGTGACATCCAGCGTCGGGATCATGGTTTGCACTGCATCAGTAGTCATATCAGTCGATTCCGCCCGTGAGGGTCGTCTGCTCAGCATAGTCGAGGTGTCTGACGAGCTGCGCACGCAGCCGGGCACTTACCTCGGCAAATTCAATCGATCCTGCGTGATCGCTCAGCTGGGTCATCGCCAGCCCGGCGTAGCCGCAGGGATTAATCCGTCGAAACGGTTCCAGGTTCATGTCCACGTTCAGGGCCAGGCCATGAAACGAACAGCCGTGGCGGATCCGCAGACCCAGCGAGGCAATTTTTGCCCCGTCGACATAGACACCCGGTGCATCCGGCTTCGCCGCCGCCGTCACGCCATAACTGGCCAACAGCTCGATCAGGCAATGTTCCATGCGGGTAACCAGGTCTCGCACGCCGAAACCCAGCTTGCGCACGTCGAGTAACAGGTAGGCCACCAACTGACCGGGACCGTGATAAGTCACCTGACCACCGCGGTCGACCTGCACCACTGGAATATCACCCGGCAGCAGCAAATGTTCGGCCTTGCCGGCCTGGCCCTGGGTGAACACTGGAGGGTGCTCGACCAGCCAGATTTCGTCGGCGGCATCGCTGCCGCGTTCGTTGGTGAAGCGTTGCATGGCATGCCAAACCGGCTCGTAAGCCAGCTGGCCGAGCTCACGAAAGCCCAGCGTGCCAGACATCACAACACCATGTGCACGAAACCGGTAGCGCGCAACTCGCTGTTGATGTCGTACAGCTGTTCCTGACCGGTGGCGATGATGTGCAGCTGAATAG
>JALYPE010000799.1 GCA_030856525.1 Pseudomonadota bacterium
GCGCAAAGAGCGTCGCCTGGCTGATGACCACCAGGGCGCTGCCGACGGCCACACTGGCCAACGGCTCATCGTAATGGCCCGTGAAAAACGCCAGCCACAGCAGCAGCAAAGCCAAGGCGTAAGTGCCGGCTGCGAGGGCGAAGCGTTTGAGCAAAAGGCGTTGAATGGCGTTATGGGTCAATCGTTGACTCACCGTGCGAAAGAAGGCTGACAGAGCGTCCTGCTCTACAGACCGACTGCCACTTTAGTGGTCAGTCGGGCAAATGACCATTGAATTTTTGGGGAGAAAAAATGACGTCAAAGCGCTGACCCGACTCACTCATATTCTGTGGAAGAATCATTAACCTGTGGCGAGGGGATTTATCCCCGCTGGGTGGCACAGCCGCCCCAAATCTGCACCGCAGCATCCTCTACACCGCATGGAGGAAGCGAGCGACTGCTGCGCAGTCGAGCGGGGATAAATCCCCTCGCCACAGAGACCCGCGCTATACTGCCGCGCCTTTTTAGCGTCGCGCCAGCATGCCCGGCGTGCCCTGAAAGGTGTTCGCAACCGACCGATGCACCCAAGCTGCGAGCACCTTATTGAATGTTCCCGTCTTTTAGAGGAGCGCGACAGATGACCGTGATCAAGCAAGACGACCTGATACAAAGCGTTGCCGACGCCCTGCAGTTCATTTCCTATTACCACCCCGTCGATTTCATTCAGGCAATGCACGAAGCCTACCTGCGCGAAGAATCGCCGGCAGCGCGTGATTCGATGGCACAGATCCTGATCAACTCGCGCATGTGCGCCACCGGTCACCGCCCGATCTGCCAGGACACCGGTATCGTCACCGTATTCGTCCGCGTCGGCATGGACGTGCGCTGGGATGGCGCCACCATGGGCCTGGACGACATGATCAACGAAGGCGTGCGCCGCGCGTACAACCTGCCGGAAAACGTCTTGCGTGCCTCGATCCTCGCCGATCCGGCGGGCGCTCGCAAAAACACCAAGGACAATACCCCGGCCGTGATCCATTACTCCATCGTCCCGGGTAACACCGTGGAAGTGGACGTGGCGGCCAAGGGCGGCGGTTCCGAGAACAAGTCGAAGATGGCCATGCTCAACCCGTCCGACTCGATCGTCGACTGGGTCCTGAAAACCGTGCCAACCATGGGTGCCGGCTGGTGCCCGCCGGGCATGCTCGGCATTGGCATCGGCGGCACCGCCGAAAAAGCGGCGGTCATGGCCAAGGAAGTGTTGATGGAGTCCATCGACATTCACGAGCTGAAGAAGCGCGGCCCGTCCAACCGTATCGAAGAGATGCGCCTGGAGTTGTTCGAGAAGGTCAACCAACTGGGCATCGGCGCTCAGGGCCTGGGTGGTCTCACCACTGTGCTCGACGTGAAAATCATGGATTACCCGACCCACGCCGCTTCGCTGCCGGTGTGCATGATCCCCAACTGCGCCGCCACCCGTCACGCGCACTTCGTGCTTGACGGTTCCGGCCCGGCCTCGCTGGAAGCGCCACCGCTGGACGCCTACCCGGAAATCGTCTGGGAAGCCGGCCCATCGGCCCGCCGCGTCAACCTCGACACCCTGACCCCGGAAGACGTGCAGAGCTGGAAGCCGGGCGAAACCGTCCTGCTCAACGGCAAAATGCTTACCGGTCGCGACGCTGCGCACAAGCGCATGGTCGAGATGCTCAACAAGGGCGAAACCCTGCCGGTGGACCTCAAAGGTCGGTTCATCTATTACGTCGGCCCGGTTGATCCGGTGCGCGAAGAAGTCGTCGGCCCGGCTGGCCCGACCACTGCAACGCGGATGGACAAATTCACCCGTCAGATCCTCGAGCAAACCGGCCTGCTGGGCATGATCGGCAAATCCGAACGCGGCCCTACCGCAATCGAAGCGATCAAGGAACACAAGGCGGTTTATCTGATGGCTGTCGGCGGCGCGGCTTACCTGGTGGCGCAAGCGATCAAGAAATCCCGCGTGGTCGCATTCGCCGAACTGGGCATGGAAGCGATCTACGAGTTCGACGTCAAAGACATGCCAGTGACCGTTGCGGTCGACAGCAACGGCGAGTCGGTGCACATCACCGGCCCTGCGATCTGGCAGAAAAAGATCAGTGAAAGTCTGGCGGTAGAAGTGCAGTAAGCTGCGCTGAAGCGCCTTGAAAACCGGCCTGTCTGACAGGCCGGTTTTTTTTCGCCCGGCTTTTTCTCGAGAGAATCACGGCCACCTGTCAGATGTAACAGGTCACAACTTCCGCCCCCGCTGATAGCTTGATTGCACTTGTGCGACTTGTCAGGTGGGAAAGCGAATGGCCACGGAAGATCAAAAAGGCACGATCAATATTGCAGCACCAGCCCAACCCAAAATTGGCGGAGCCATTGCCAGTTTTGGTGGTTGGGGGGCGATGGGTACGTCCGGTGCTGCCTCGTACCAATTGAACATGCCGATCACCAAGGCACCCAACAGAGACCTCGTCCCGGCACTGTCGCTCGGTTACAGCAGTCATGTCGGCAACAGTACGTTCGGCATCGGTTGGCATTTGACCGTCAACGCCATCACCCTGCGTACCAGTAAGGGTGTTCCGGTTTATGACCCGCGCAAGGATCTGGTCGTCGGTCCGGACGGTGAAACCTGGATGCCGGAGCTGGATGCAAAAGGCGAACTCGTTAAAACACCAGAAACGATGGGAGAGACCCTCTATCAGAAGGTCCGCTACCAACCGCGGGTCGAGGCTGGCTTCGCCCGCATCGAACGATGGCTCAGTGAGACCGATGCTGCGGGATTCTGGCTGATCCATACCGCCGACGGCAGTATCCACATGTACGGCAAGACGCTGGCGTCGCGCCGGGCCGAACCGCGCGATGAAGACAAGCCGCTGGAGCCGGAACGCGTCGGCGTATGGCTGCTGGACGAGACCGTTTCGGTTCGTGGTGAGCACATCGTGTATGAATACAAGGCCGAGACTGAAGAACCACTCGCGCCGGACTTTCGCGACTATCGCGCCCAGCGCCATTTGCATCGGGTGCTGTATGGAAACGCTGTGGCCAGCCGGACCCTGTATTCGTGGGGCGCCGAGGGCTGGAAGGATCAGGATTTCCATTTTCATCTGCTGTTCGACTATGGCGAACGCAGCCACGACCTGACGCAAACACCGGCCTATGGTCCTCCCTATGTGCAGGACACGGATCAATACGACGACTGGCTCGAGCGCAGCGACCCTTTCTGGAATTACGACTATGGGTTCGAACTGGGCACTCGCCGCCTGTGCCGCCAGGTGCTGATGTTTCATCACTTCAAGGCCGAGCTTGGCGACGCGCCGAAACTGGTCCAGCGCCTGCTGCTCAATCACACTACCAATTCTCTGGATTACAACCATCTGACCGCCGCCCACCTGCAGGCTTTCGACGCTCAGGGCAAAGTGGAGAGTCGGCCGCCAATGGAGTTCAACTACGCGCCGTTCGGTCTCGACAAGCCTCACCCGGGCTGGAGCAGCTTCCCCCAGATGCCCGGTTTGAATGATGGTCAGCGTTATCAACTGGTCGACTTGTATGGCAAAGGCATGCCCGGGGTGTTATGCCGCTACGACAAGGCCTGGTACTACCGCGAACCCTTGCGCGCCGACAGCGGCGGCGATGATGTGCGCTATAGCGACATGAAAGTATTGCCCTACATTCCCCTTGCCGATAGCAGCAAACCGCTGCGGCAGACGCTTGGCGACCTGAACGGTGACGGCCGGCTGGAATGGGGCGTGCACTCGCCGAACCTGAACGGTTTTTTCACGATGCACCCGGACAGGCAATGGTCGACATTCGTGCCCTACAAGGCCTTTCCGTTGGAGTTTTTTCATCCTCTGGCCCAAGTGACTGACCTGATCGGCGACGGTCGCCTTGATGTTGCCATGATCGGCAGCAACAGCGTGCGCCTGTACACCAATCTGGGCGACGACAACGGCTTCAGCGCCGGTCGCGACGTGCCGCACGATGAAAACGATGCTCTGCCACTAGTGGGCAACCCGGAAACCGAAATAGTGGGTTTCAGTGATGTATTGGGCAGCGGCCGGCAACACTTGTTTCGCCTGCGCCACAACAGCCTGGAGTGCTGGCCGAATCTGGGTCATGGGCGGTTCGGCAAACGGATCGTGCTGCAGACTCCGGAATTTTCTTACGAGCAATTCAATGCTTCGCAAGTCTTGCTGGCTGACCTCGATGGTTCCGGCGCCACCGACCTGATTTATCTGGAATCCGACCGGATGCGCGTGTTTATGAACCACTGCGGCAAAGGTTTCGCCGAGGTGCCCATCGATCTGCGATGGCCGGAAGGCGTGCGCTATGACCGACTGTGCCAGGTCACCACTGCCGACTTGCTGGGGCTGGGCTGCACCAGCCTGGTGTTGACCGTGCCGCACATGTCACCGCGACACTGGCGCTACGATTTCATCAGTGCCAAACCGTACCTGCTCAACCGCAGCAATAACAACATGGGCGCACTCAGCCTTATTGACTACCGCAGCTCGGCTCAGGAGTTTCTGGATGAGGAAGATGAACACAAGCCACAGGTTGTCGAGTCCGGAGTGCCATTTGCCATGCACCTGGTCAAGCGTCAAACCCAGATAGATGAAATTACCGGTAACCGACTGACCCAACTGCTGAGCTATCGCCAAGGTTATTACGATCCGTTTGAACGGGAGTTTCGCGGTTTCGGTCTGCTGCGGCAAACCGACACTGAAGCCGGCGAAGTCGAACGCGCTACCGCAGGTTTTACCGCACCCATTCTCAGCAAAACCTGGTTCCACACCGGCAAATCTGTCGATCAGCCAAGGGTCGGCTATTACGAAGAGGATTCCCAGGCTGTGCCGCTGAAACCCACCCTGGTGGAACGTTTTCACGCTGCGGATAACGCATCGGAGACGCTCGACTCACTCGACGAGAACACCACTCGCGAGATCGCCCGGGCACTCAGCGGTTCAACGTTGCGCAGCGAAGTTTTCGCTTTCGATGATCCGCGCGTGCCTTACGCTGTCGCAGAAAATCGCTCTATGGTTCGCATACTCCGCGCCAAGGGTGACCACGATGCTTATAACGTGCTGCAAACCCTGGCACTGGAATCGATCAGCTACCAGTACGAGCCGCAGATGCCGGACGATCCCCGTTGTGAACACACGATCAATGTGAAATTTGACCGCTTCGGCACCGCCCTCCATGCCTTCAAGGTCTACTACCCACGACGCACGACAGCGCAAAACCCACCCTTTGAGGACGAGCACGAAAACCGCTATTGGGTGGATGCTCACGATGAACAGCAACAGTGTTGGTATCTGACTGAATCCAGGGCTGAATACATTCACATCTATCCCGCAGAGGGCTGGAAGTTCGGCATGCCCTACCGGCTCGGGCTGCCGTATCGCGACCGCAGCAACGCGCGAAAAGAGGAAAAACCCGAGCTGACGCTGGCTGACATCCATCATGAACGTTTTGTTGAGTTGAGCGAGGAAGACGGTGATTGGGCAAACGGTTGGGACCTTGCCGGCATGTCCATGCAGTTCTATGTCGATCCGGACACCGGGGAGACGATGGCAAAGGGCACCGCCACTGTCCACGCACTGCCCGGTTACGTGGAAATTGCAGAGCTTGACGTGAAGGCCTTGAGTGCTTACGACAAACTCAAGGATGAACAGGGCAACATGCCGTTCAATCTCTACGAAAAACTGGTGTCCGTGGGTTACGACACCATGGACTGGTTCCTGCCTGAGACAGACCCAGTCGAGGTGGCGAACCCGCCCGAGGCCAAAGATCACTTGTGGCTCGTGCGCCGTGGCTTTCCTGCCTACCTCGGCGAGCAAAGTTTCTTCAATGTCGATCACTTCCAGCAGACGCGCAGCCACGGCATCACCAAGGTCAGTCATGACGCCAACTGGTGCCTGCATACAGCGATTGAATTGCCGGATGGCTGCATTACCCGGACGTCCGACACCGATTACTGCACGTTCTTGCCCGCGACCATTGTCGACCCGAACCAGAACACTCAAGAGGCGCGGTACAACGCCTTTGGCGATGTGCTGGTCAGTAGTTTTTACGGCACCGAGCTGGGTGTGGCAGTCGGTTTTGACTCATTGGCTGACTACGTTCGGCCCGATGATCGCAGCCCGGCGAATGCAATCAACGACCCGAAGAAAGCCATCGGAAATTTCGCCATGGCCATGTTCAGCGATGCATTCAGCTGGATGGGGCAATTGCCGGAAGAAGAACCACCAGGCATTGCCTGGCTGGAATGGGCGCAAGCAGAAGGTTTTGTGCTGCCCAGCGGTCACCTCTGTGATCGCGCACGTCAGCATGTCTTGCAGCTCGAAAATCCAAGCCCGGATGAAGCGCGTCTTCAGCAATACGTTATAGCCGCCCACCGGGAACCGGTCCACGTGGCAACCCTGCAGGCTGACCGTTATCCGGGAGACCCGGAGCTGCAAATTCGCATTGCCATCATCCATCAGGACGGCTTCGGCCGCGTGCTGCAAACCAAGCAGGAAGTCGAACCCGGCAAGGCCTGGATTGTGAAGCCCGACGGCACGCTTGAACTCAAACCCGACGGCACGCCCGCAGAAGCCGAAGCAGCGCGGCGCTGGCGGGTCAGTGAGCCGGTCGAGTACAACAACAAGGGCGAGACAGTGCGCGTCTATCGGCCGTACTTCGCGGATCAATTCCGGCGCATCAATGATGACTCGTTACGCAAAGTCGCTTTTCACGATCAACAGTTCTACGACGCCGCCGGCCGGCCCACGCACACCGTACTGGCGAAGAAAATGCTGCAAGGCGAACCGGCGCAAATGAAGAACCTGCGCCGTGAACAGCAATACCGCTGCTGGTACACCATCGCCTTCGATGAAAACGATTTGTTTGAGCCGCCACCGGAAGCCAAAAAGCGTAATCCATGGACGACACTCCATTGATCGCCCACGTCCATGCACATACGCCAGATGTTGCGTGCATCGACGGCCGTCGCTTGCCTGTCCGTCATGTGGCGTACTGGCGAAGGGATGACGGGGACGGCATCGCCGAACCTCGAGTCAATGTCCAGCAGCATGACGCCCCGGGGCGTTTGGTGGTGCAACGGGATCCTCGGTTCCAGGCACAGACTTCGCGCCCGAACCTGACGACGATTTATAGCCTCTCGGGAGCGGTGTTGCGCGTTGACAGCGTTGATGCCGGTTGGCGACTTGGATTGCCCGGCGAAGCAGGGCAGCTTCAGGAGTCCTGGGATGGCCGAGACACTCATCGTCAGTATGAGTACGACCAGCAGCGGCGGCCGACCGCCGTCCACGAATACAATCAGGCCCCTGATCGACGAACCACCGAGTATCTGCTCTACGCCGGCAGCACGGCAGAGGCGACCCGGCGCAACCAGTGCGGGCGACTGACTCGCCGCGATGACACGGCGGGTACTCTGCATTTAAACGAGTACGGTTTACTCGGCGCGCTGCTCGTCGACGAGCGCCACTTTCTCAAAACCCTGCAACGCCCCGACTGGCCGCCGTTGCTGGAGGATCGCAACGAATTACTGGAACGCGATAATGGCTTCCAGACTCGCCGACACTACACCCCCTGCGGTGAACAAATCTGGCAGGTCGATGCGCGGGGTCATTGCCAGTCATGGCATTTCGATCGGGCTGGCCAGCTTCAGCAAGTACGCGTACGGCTGAAAAACGACAGCACCGAACAACGGTTGCTGCACAGCCTGGAGTACAACGCCCAAGGCCAGGTCGAATCGCAAACGGCCGGCAACGGCACCACCACCCTTTCGCAGTTCGACCCGGCCAACGCACGCCTGCAACGGCTGGAGACGCTTCGCCGGGGTCGAGGACGATTGCAGGATCTGAGCTACACGTACGACGCCGGTGGCAACATCGTGGAAATGCAGGATCACACTCAACCCACGCGCTTTTTTGCCAATCAGGAAGTGTCGGCCACCAACCGTTACGTCTACGACAGCCTGTCGCAGTTGATCCGTGCCACGGGCCGCGAAGCCTTGGGTCAGAGCAACCGCCCCGAGCTGCCCGACTTGGCACCCAACCCTGGCGACAGCAGCCGGCTGCTCAACTACACCGAACACTATGACTACGACCGTGGCGGTAATCTCTTGCTGCTGCGCCACGAGAGTGATCAACCTGGGCAGGCTCATCGTCGTGCGTTCAAGGTGGCCGAAGGCAGTAACCGCGCACTGCCTTGGGATGAACAGCAACCACCGGATTTCAACCACGCCTTCGATGCCAACGGCAACCTGCAACGCTTGCATCCCCATGATCAACACCTGCGGTGGACCGGGCAAAACCAGTTGCAGCAAATCACCCAAGTCAGCCGCCGGGGCCGTGAGGACGATGCGGAATATTACGTGTATGACCATCAGGGTCATCGCCTGCGAAAACAGCAGCGCTACCTCGCCAAGGACCTGACTCATGTGCGCGAAGTGCGGTATTTAGCGGGCCTGGAAATCCGCACGCTGGATGACAGCGAACATCTGGAAGTGATCACGGTACAGGCCGGGCGCAGTCAGGTACGTTGCCTGCACTGGGTCACAGAGCCGCCTGAACACATCAACCAGAATCAATTGCGCTACAGCCTTGGCGACCATTTGCGCTCCAGCACGCTGGAGCTCGACGACAAGGCAGACGTCATCAGCCATGAAGGTTACTTACCCTACGGCGGCACGGCCTGGTGGTCGGCACGCCATGAAGTCGAAGCGCGTTACAAAACCATCCGCTATTCCGGCAAGGAGCGCGACGCCAGCGGGCTTTATTACTACGACTTTCGCTATTACGCACCGTGGATGATGCGCTGGATATGCCCGGACCCGGCTGGGCCGATTGATGGGTTGAATCTTTATGCGATGGTGCAAAACAACCCGATGCGGTATCGGGATTTGAATGGTTTGATGATTGAAAACCATGATCCAGAATTATCTCCCACCAGCAATGCTGATGTATTCTGGGACCTAAATCCTGAGCAACTCGAGAAACTTCGAGCGTCTGATGTCGTAACGCAAGCCGATGTAGAATCAAAAAAGTGGATCGAAATTTACACTTTGGGTCCTGACCCAATCGTTTTCCGCGCGCCGAGTCAGGACGAGGCGTTCGAACTCAGAGAATTGGGTGTGCCTCAGTTTCACGCGCAGCTAACGCTTAGATCAATTCCGCACATCAACCTTGGAGAACCGCGCCCTGGAACTTCAAGAAGCACTACTACCGTGAGGGACGGCTTTTCGGCAGAAGCAGGCACATCTTCCGAAAAAACAAAATCAGCTAAAAAAATCGACTCACTTCCACTCAGCACCCAACCTTATATGGAGAGCAAAGACTACACTAACCTCAGCGACGCAGACAAAATCCTTATAAATAAAACCATTGACGCCTATCGTGAAGAGGGAATGGTTAAAAGCGCACACCAGCTGAATAAAGGTGAAACTTCGCTAGATATTCGGGGTTTGGCACGGACCACAGGCAGAGGCGCCTGGCGCTTGGTGCTTGATACGATAGCCGTAAAAACAGATAAAAAGGGCAACAAAACGCCAACGCTATATCCGTCAGAAACAGATC
>JALYPE010000838.1 GCA_030856525.1 Pseudomonadota bacterium
TCAGAACCGGCACCTCATTGAACCAGCGATAAAAGACATGGCTGCGGGTGTTTTCGCAACGGGCAAAACGTTTTACCTGCGCGCCGCACATGTGGTGGTAACCAATGAGAAGCACGACCAGGGTCAGTTTGGCGTGGATCCACGCGCCCTGGCTGAATATGCTCGGGTTGAGGTAGATCAGCGCGATACCGAATATCAGCGTGGCAATCATCGCCGGTCCCATGATGCCACGGTACAACTTGCGCTCCATGAGGCTGAAGCGCTCCTTGCTGACCGTGTCTTCACTTTGAGCGTGATAGACGAACAGTCGCGGCAGGTAGAACAGGCCGGCAAACCAGCAGACCATGCCGATGATGTGAAACGCTTTGAGCCACAGATAGAGCATTTTTAGTTATTCCCAGGTTCACGGTAGCCACGATAGTAGAGGGTAGAGCGGCCGCACGTCACCTTGGCGGTTGTCGCAGGGGCGCGCGGCCCCTATTATCGACGGCTTTCCAGTGGGTTCGTTGAGGGCAGGTTTATGGTCAAGGTCGGTATCGTCGGCGGCACGGGTTACACCGGTGTCGAATTGTTGCGTCTGTTGGCACAGCATCCGCAAGCTGAAGTGGTCGTGATCACTTCCCGATCCGAGGCCGGTCTGGCCGTGGCAGACATGTACCCGAACCTGCGCGGCCACTACGACGGTCTGGCGTTCAGCGTGCCCGACGTGAAAACCCTGGGCGCTTGCGACGTGGTGTTCTTCGCCACGCCGCACGGTGTTGCCCACGCTCTGGCTGGCGAGTTGCTGGCCGCGGGCACCAAGGTCATCGATCTGTCCGCAGACTTCCGTCTGCAGGACGCCGATGAGTGGGCCAAGTGGTACGGTCAGCCGCACGGTGCGCCGCAACTGCTGGAAGAAGCGGTCTACGGTCTGCCGGAAGTCAATCGTGAGCAGATCAAACAGGCGCGACTGATCGCGGTGCCGGGTTGCTACCCGACGGCGACTCAGCTGGGATTCCTGCCATTGCTTGAAGCCGGTCTCGCCGACACCACGCGTCTGATCGCCGATTGCAAATCCGGTGTCAGCGGTGCCGGTCGTGGCGCTTCTGTGGGTTCGCTGTACGCCGAGACATCGGAAAGCATGAAGGCCTACGCAGTTAAAGGGCATCGTCACTTGCCGGAAATTCGCCAGGGACTGCGTCGTGCAGCCGGCAAGGACGTTGGTCTGACGTTCGTGCCGCACCTGACGCCGATGATTCGCGGTATTCACTCGACACTGTACGCAACCGTTGTTGATCGCTCGGTGGATCTGCAGGCGCTGTTTGAAAAGCGTTATGCCAACGAGCCGTTCGTCGATGTGATGCCGGCCGGGAGTCATCCGGAAACCCGTAGTGTGCGCGGGGCAAATGTTTGCCGTATTGCTGTGCATCGTCCTCAGGACGGCGATCTGGTGGTCGTGCTCTCGGTCATCGACAATCTGGTCAAAGGCGCGTCGGGGCAGGCGGTGCAGAACATGAACATCCTGTTCGGTCTGGACGAGCGCTTCGGTCTGTCTCATGCAGGCATGCTGCCGTAACACCGTTTTGAACTCAGCAAAAAGGCCCTCGGAAGGGCCTTTTTGCATTTCGGACGGGTGTTTGGTTCGATTGATATACCGTAACAATAGTTGACCGATTTTCTAGGAGAAGCGGATAATGCGCGTCATCACGCATTATGGCGGCGTAACGCCGGGAGATAGTCAGCATGAGCGTCGAATCCTTCACCCCCACGGCTTTGCAATTCACTCACGGTGCTGCGCACAAAGTGAAGAGCCTGGTCGATGAAGAGGGGAATGATCGCTTGAAGCTGCGCGTATTTGTTACGGGCGGCGGTTGTTCAGGTTTTCAGTACGGTTTCACTTTCGATGAGGAAGTGGCCGATGACGACACCATCGTCGAGCGCGAAGGTGTGAGTCTGGTGGTCGATCCAATGAGCTTCCAGTACCTGGCGGGTGCCGAGGTGGATTATCAGGAAGGTCTGGAAGGTTCGCGGTTCGTGATCAAGAACCCGAATGCCAGCACCACCTGTGGTTGCGGGTCTTCGTTCTCGATCTGATCACACTCTGCATACAAAACGCCGCAGGGCCCAAAAGCTCTGCGGCGTTTTGCTGTGTGTCATTCCTGGGAGATATTCAGGCCGGGTAGATCGCACCCAGTACTCGCAAGCCCCGGGCGCCGGTCACGCTTGGGCGATTGGCCGCAACGCCCTCCAGGCAACAATGAGCCAGCCATGCGAACGCCATCGCTTCGACCCAGTCCGGATCTACTCCATAAGCGTCGGTACTGCTGACATTTGCATTCGGCAAGAGGGTTGCCAGCCTGTTCATTAACGTGGCGTTATGCGCGCCGCCGCCGCAGACCAGTAGTTCACGGGTATCCGACTGGGCGCTCTGCAGCGATTCGATGATGGTCTGTGCCGTCAGTTCAAGCAGGGTGGCCTGCACGTCTTGAGGGGCAAACTGCGGCAACTGTGACAGCTTCCGCGTCAGCCACGGCAGGTTGAATACTTCGCGTCCTGTGCTTTTCGGACCTTGTGTGATGAAGAACGGATCGCTGAGCAATGCTTTCAACAAAGCGGGTTGAACGCTGCCCGTAGCAGCCCATTGGCCGTCGCGATCGAAATTGTCGCCGCGCTGCTGGTGGATCCAGGCATCAAGCAACACATTGCCCGGTCCGCAGTCGAAACCCGCCACGGGCTTGCCAGGTTCGATCAGGCTGAGGTTGCTGAAGCCACCAACATTCAACACTGCACGGTTGCCGGCTTGTTCTTCAAATAGCGCTTCGTGGAAGGCAGGTACCAAAGGGGCGCCTTGGCCACCTGCGGCGACATCGCGGCTGCGGAAATCACCAACGACGGTGATGCCGGTCAGCTCTGTCAGCAGGGCAGGATTGCCGATCTGCACGGTAAAACCGCGCGCCGGTTCGTGGCGAATGGTCTGGCCGTGGCTGCCAATCGCGCGAATGTCTTCAGGTTTCAGCAGTTGTTGGTCGAGGAGGGTGTGAATGCCTTGCGCGGCCAGCTGTACCCAGTTCTGCTGGGCGATGGCGGAGCGGGCGATCTCGTCTGGCCCGCTGGCACACAAGCCGAGCAGCTCGATGCGCAGGTTGTTGGGCATGGGAATGTAATGGGTGGCGATCAGCTTGATCACCGGGGTCAGCTCGATCAGCGCAATGTCCAGTCCATCAAGGCTGGTGCCGGACATCACGCCTATATAGAGCGCCATGACTTAACGCTTCGAAGCCAGCATGGTGGATTTCTCTTGATCCATGCGCGCCATCAGCGGTTTGCTCTGGGACAGGAAGCGTGAGCGTTCGCCTTTCGAGATCGGATCAGCCATCGCTACTTTCTGCCCCAATGGATCGACGTGTACGCCGTTGACCTGAAACTCGTAGTGCAAGTGCGGGCCAGTTGAAAGACCCGTGGTGCCGATGTAACCGATCACCTGGCCTTGTTTCACGCTGCCACCGGTCTTGACGCCTTTGGCGAACCCTTGCATGTGGCCGTACAGGGTGCGGTAAGTATTGCCGTGCTGGATAATCACGGTGTTGCCGTAACCGCCGCGGCGACCGGCCAGCAATACCTTGCCGTCACCGGCAGCCTTGATTGGCGTGCCGCGCGGGGCTGCGTAGTCGACACCTTTGTGGGCGCGGATCTTGTTCAGGATCGGATGCTTGCGACCCATGGAGAATTTCGAGCTGATGCGAGCGAAGTCAACCGGGGTACGGATGAACGCCTTGCGCATGCTGTTGCCATCAGCAGTGTAGTAACTGCTATTGCCTTGTTTGTTGGTGTAACGCACGGCGGTGTAAGTCTTGCCGCGGTTGGTGAAGCGTGCGGAAAGGATCGGACCATTGCCGACAGGCTTGCCGTTGATAACTTTCTGTTCGTAGATCACGTCGAATTCATCACCTTGACGAATGTCCTGGGCGAAGTCGACGTCGTAGCCAAAAACGCTGGCCATGTCCATGGTCAGGC
>JALYPE010000856.1 GCA_030856525.1 Pseudomonadota bacterium
GCCTGGCGCAGCTCCACCAGTTGCGTGGCCGGGTCGGTCGCAGTCACCACCAGGCGTACGCGTACCTGCTGACACCGCCGCGTCAGCAGATCACTGCCGATGCGGAAAAGCGTCTGGAAGCGATTGCCAATACTCAGGACCTCGGCGCGGGTTTCGTGCTCGCCACCAACGACCTGGAAATCCGTGGCGCCGGCGAACTTCTGGGCGACGGCCAAAGCGGCCAGATTCAAGCGGTCGGTTTCACGTTGTACATGGAAATGCTCGAGCGTGCGGTGAAGTCGATCCGCAAAGGCGAGCAGCCTAACCTCGATCAACCATTGGGTGGCGGACCGGAAGTCAATCTGCGCGTTCCGGCGCTGATCCCGGAAGCGTATCTGCCGGATGTGCACGCTCGCCTGATTCTGTACAAACGCATTGCCTCGGCCACGGACGAGGAAGGTCTCAAGGACCTGCAGGTCGAGATGATCGACCGTTTCGGGTTGCTGCCGGAGCCGACCAAGAACCTGATGCGGATTACTGCGCTGAAGCTGCAGGCCGAAATACTGGGCATCAAAAAAGTCGACGGTGGCCCGCAAGGCGGCCGGATCGAGTTCGCCGCGCAAACGCCGGTAGACCCGCTGACCCTGATCAAACTCATCCAGAGCCAGCCGAAGCGTTACAAATTCGAAGGCGCGACGATGTTTAAATTCCAGGTGCCAATGGAACGCTCGGAAGAGCGCTTTAATACTGTAGAGGCGCTGTTCGAGCGCCTCATTCCGAAAACTGCTTGAAGGACGCCGCATGCGCCTGTTTCAAACGCTGACTTTGCTGATGACCCTGGTCACCCCTGCGGCATTTGCCGACGATCTGTATCAGGTTGAAATGATTCTGGTCCGCCAGAATGCTGTACCGGCCATTGTCAGCCGAGCCGCGCCGGAAGACTGGGCTGCCGGGGCGCAACACCTCAGCGCCGACAGCGTGCGCACACCGAGCCTCAACCCGGAAGTTGAAAAGCTGACGGCTAGCAATGAATACACGGTACTGCTGCATAAAGCCTGGCAGCAGAATCTTGGCGAAGAAGTCAGCAAGGTCGCGGTCAGCGAAGGCGCCGAGCAGTTCGGTCAATTCCCGATCGAGGGCACGCTGAGTTTGAAGTTGGGACGCTTCACCGACGTCGATGCGGATTTCTGGGTCAATCAAATCGATGCCAACGGGATGGTCACCGCCAGCGAACGCTTGAAGCAGCAAAGCCACACCAAGAATGGACAGCTTAACTTTCTCGACAACGGTCACTTGGGCCTGCTGATCAAGATCACATCGCTGACCGCACCTGCACCTCGCCCAGTCCCCGAAGAAATTCCGGACTGATTGAAGTCCATATGCCTGCGACCCTGAGCAAACCCCTCGCACCTTCCTGGGTCAGCCGATTCAAGGAACAGAGTCTGGAACGTGGCCGCCGCTACGCGCTGGAGAATCGCGTGAGAATTGTCGAGGTTGCAGACGCCACGATTACGGCGGCTTGCGAGGGTTCCGGCGGTAACGTTTACCGTCAGACCATTCGCCTGCGCGAGTCAGCCAAAGCCACCCTGTTGATGGTCGATGCAACCTGCACCTGCCCGGTCCGCAGCAACTGCAAGCATTGCGCGGCCGTGCTGCTGAAAGTTCAGGAAACCCTGGCTTATCCCGCCGCTGCACAGGACGCCGAACTGCTGGAAAAACTCCAGGCCGTTTTGGAAAACCGCGGGCCGAAAGCGCCGCCTCAGGTGCTGGTTGAAAACGTCCAGCCGATACCGCGCCTGTGGCTGGCAAGTATCGAGTTCAGCGCGTTTGAACCGCGCAACGGCAAGATGCAACGTTACATTCAGCATCGTGCGGCGCTGTCCTTCAGTTATCTGGATGAGTACGTCAGCGGGCAGAAAAACACGGATGTGCTGATCCGCCAGGAAACCCAGACGCTACGGATAAAACGTCATCCGGAAGTCGAACAGGCTTACCGGGAACAGTTAAGAATACTCGGCTTCAAGATCGCCACCCGGCAAAGCAAGGCCTTGCCGGAAAGCGCGGGGGAACTCTATGAGATGGTCAATGACAGCGCCTGGCTGACCTTTACCCTCAATGAATTGCCAAAGCTGCGCACCCAGAACTGGGAGCTGCAGATTGATGAGGATTTCGGTTTCGACCTGACCGCCGTCGACGACTGGTACGCCACCGTTGAACAGGTACCGGAACGTGACTGGTTTGATCTGGAGCTGGGGATCATCGTCAACGGCGAGCGCCTCAGTCTGCTGCCGATCCTGCTCAACCTCATGCGCTCTCACACCGAAATCCTCAACCCTGAACGCCTCGCCCGACGCCGCGACGACGAGCTGATTTTGGTGAACATCCCCAATCGCCCGAACTCTGAGCACGGCCCGCTGCAAGTCGCCCTGCCCCTCGGCCGATTGAAACCGGTACTCGCGACCCTCGGTGAGTTTTATCTGCAAGACCCCGGCGAGACGACTCTGCGCCTGAGCAAGGCTGATGCTATTCGCTTGAACCCGCTGGAAGACATGCCGCTGCTTTGGGAAGGTGGTGAGCAGATCCGCACCTTCGCCCAGCGCCTGCGGGACATTCGCGATTACACGGCGGTCGCCCCCGAAGGTTTGAACGCGACCTTGCGTCCGTATCAGCTGGAGGGTTTGAGCTGGATGCAGTCACTGCGGCAACTGGAGGTCGGCGGCATTCTCGCGGATGACATGGGCTTGGGGAAAACCCTGCAAACCCTGGCGCACATTCTTATCGAGAAAGACGCCGGACGCCTGGACCGGCCGTGCATGGTGGTGATGCCCACCAGCCTGATTCCCAACTGGCTCGATGAAGCGGCGCACTTCACGCCGCAGCTCAAAGTGCTTGCGCTGTATGGCGCCGGGCGCAAAAAACATTTTGAGCACCTGGCCGACTACGACCTGATCCTGACCACCTATGCGCTGCTGCCCAAAGACGTCGAACGACTGGCCGCGCAGCCTTTGCACGTATTGGTTCTGGACGAAGCGCAGTACATCAAGAATCCGAACAGCAAAGCCGCCCAGGCTGCGCGCGAACTTAACGCGCGCCAGCGTTTGTGCCTCAGCGGTACCCCGCTGGAAAATCACCTGGGCGAACTGTGGTCGCTGTTTCACTTTCTGCTGCCGGGCTGGCTCGGCGACGTCAAAAGCTTCAATCGCGATTACCGTGTACCCATTGAAAAGCGCGGCAGCGAAGTCAGACTTCAACACCTCAACGGTCGGATAAAACCGTTTTTGCTGCGCAGAACCAAGGAACAGGTGGCCACCGAGCTGCCGCCAAAAACCGAGATCATCCATTGGGTTGAGCTCAACGAAGCCCAACGCGATGTGTATGAAACCATGCGCCTGGCCATGGACAAGAAAGTCCGCGACGAGATCACCCGCAAAGGCGTGGCGCGCAGTCAGATCATCATTCTTGAAGCATTGTTGAAATTGCGTCAGGTGTGCTGCGATTTGCGCCTGGTGAACGATGCTGCACTGCCACCCAAGGGCAGCACCTCGGGCAAGCTTGATAGCCTGATGGAAATGCTTGAGGAGTTGTTCGAGGAAGGTCGCCGGGTTCTGCTGTTTTCGCAGTTCACTTCAATGTTGTCGCTGATCGAGGTCGAGTTGACCAAACGCGGCGTGGCCTACGCGATACTGACGGGACAGACCCGTGACCGACGCACGCCGGTGAAAGAATTCCAGAGCGGCAAGCGTCAGATTTTTCTGATCAGCCTGAAGGCTGGCGGTGTCGGTTTGAACCTGACCGAGGCAGACACGGTGATTCACTACGACCCGTGGTGGAACCCGGCGACTGAAAACCAGGCCACCGACCGCGCCTATCGCATCGGGCAGGAGAAACCGGTATTTGTGTACAAGCTGATTGCTCGCGGCACCGTGGAAGAGAAGATCCAGCATCTGCAAAAAGAAAAATCCGACCTGGCGGCAGGCGTGCTGGATGGACGCACGGCTGGAGACTGGAAGTTGCAGAGTGATGATATTGA
>JALYPE010000888.1 GCA_030856525.1 Pseudomonadota bacterium
GTCATCGGCGGCGGCCTGCTGGGCCTGGAGGCGGCGAACGGGCTGATGCTGCGCGGCATGCACGTTACGGTGGTGCACATCGGCGAATGGCTGCTCGAGCGCCAACTCGATAAAACCAGCGGCCAATTGCTGCAAGCCGCGCTGGAAGCCCGCGGCCTGCAGTTTCGTCTGCGTGAACAGACGCTGGCCCTGCACGATGCCGGCACCGGGCGGGTTGGCTCTATTGAGTTCAAGAATGGCGACATCCTTCCCGCCGACCTGGTGGTCATGGCCGCCGGCATCCGGCCGCGCACCGAGCTCGCGGAAAAATCCGGCCTGCCGTGCAATCGGGGGATTCTGGTCAACGACACGATGCAAACCTACGACCCACGGATTTACGCGATTGGCGAATGCGCCAGTCATCGCGGTATCGCCTACGGCCTGGTTGCGCCGCTGTTCGAACAGGCCAAGGTGTGCGCCAACCACCTGGCTCAATTGGGTTTTGCCACTTACAAGGGCTCGGTGACCTCGACCAAGCTGAAGGTGACCGGCATAGACCTGTTCTCCGCGGGCGACTTCTTGGGCGGTGAAGGCACCGAGACCATTACCCTCTGCGACCCGATCAGCGGCATCTACAAAAAACTGGTGATCAAGGGTGACGTGTTGGTCGGCGCCTGCCTGTATGGCGATACCGCTGATGGCGGCTGGTATCTCCAGAAAATTCGCGAGAACCACGGCATCGGGCCTATTCGCGATCATTTGATGTTTGGCGCCCAATCGATCGTCGCGACCGTTGACGAGGACGATGACCTGGCGCCCGTTCCCCTGCAGGAAGCCAGCTGATGAACCGTCAGATCACGGCCTCGACGTGCTGTTACTGCGGCGTCGGCTGCGGCGTACTGATCGAACATGACGGCGAGCGCATCCTCGGCGTCAGCGGCGATCCGGCGCACCCGGCCAATTTCGGCAAGCTGTGCAGCAAGGGTTCGACCCTGCACCTGACCGGCGACCTCGCCGCCCGCGCTCTGTACCCGGAACTGCGCCTGGGCAAAGGGCTCGCGCGCAGCCGCACCGACTGGGACACCGCGCTCGATCACGCCGCCAATGTCTTTGCCGAGACCGTCGCCGAGCACGGGCCGGACAGCGTGGCTTTTTACATCTCCGGCCAGTTGCTCACCGAAGATTATTACGCCTTCAACAAACTGGCGCGGGCCCTGGTGGGCACTAACAACATCGACAGCAATTCGCGGCTGTGCATGTCGTCTGCCGTGGTCGGTTACAAACGCAGCCTGGGCGCTGATGCACCGCCGTGCAGCTACGAAGACCTCGAGCTGAGCGACTGCGTGATGATCGTAGGCAGCAACATGGCCTACGCCCATCCGGTTTTGTTCCGTCGCCTGGAGGAGGCGAAATCCCGTCGGCCGCAAATGAAAGTCATCGTTATTGACCCGCGTCGCACCGACACCTGCGACCTGGCGGACTTGCATCTGGCTATTTTGCCAGGCACCGATGTCGCCCTGTTCCATGGGATTGTGCATCTGCTGCTGAAGGAAGACAGGATTGACCGCGAGTTCATCGAGACACACACCGAAGGGCTGGCGGAACTTGATGCGCTGGTGTGCGATTACACCCCGCAGAGCGTTTCGGACCTTTGCGGGATCAGTCCGGCGCAACTGCGCCAGTGCGCCGAATGGGTGGGCGCTTCGCCGAGTTTCCTGTCGCTGTGGTGCATGGGCCTGAACCAATCGACAGCGGGCAGCGCAAAAAACAGCGCCTTGATCAACCTGCACCTGATCACCGGGCAAATCGGCCGTCCCGGTGCAGGCCCTTTCTCGCTGACCGGTCAGCCGAACGCCATGGGCGGCCGGGAAACCGGCAGTCTGTCCAACCTGCTGCCGGGCCATCGCGAAGCGGCCAACGCTGAACATCGCGCTGAAGTAGCGGCTTACTGGGGCGTCGAACACCTTCCGGCAAGCACGGGGCTAACCGCCATTGAGCTGTTCGAGCAGGTGCGCAGCGGCAAAGTCAAAGCACTGTGGATCGCCTGCACTAACCCGGCACAATCGCTGCCGGATCAAGATGCCGTGCGCGCGGCATTACAGGCTTGCCCTTTCGTGGTTCTGCAGGAAGCTTTCCGTACGACCGAAACGGCCGCCTTTGCCGACCTGCTGCTGCCGGCCGCGAGCTGGGGAGAAAAGGAAGGCACGGTGACGAACTCCGAGCGGCGGATTTCCCACGTGCGGCAAGCGGTAGTCGCACCGGGTGAAGCCCGTCCGGACTGGTCGATTACCGTGGATTTCGCACAACGCCTGGAGAAGCGTCTGCGTCCAGGCCAATCCAGCCTGTTCGCCTTCGAGTCACCCGCGCAGATTTTTGATGAATACAAACTGCTGACCCGCAGCCGCGATCTGGACCTGTCCGGTCTCAGCCACGCGCTGATCGACCAGCTCGGCCCTCAGCAATGGCCGTTCCCCGCAGGCGCGACGCACGGCACGCCACGGCTGTATCTGGATGGGATTTTCCCCACTGCCAACGGCCGCGCTCGATTGATTGCCGACCCTTACCTCGCAGCTAAGGAACAGAGTGACGCAGAATTTCCGCTGACCTTGCTAACCGGGCGTCTGCGCGACCAGTGGCATGGCATGAGCCGAACCGGCACGGCGGCGCAATTATTCGGTCACGTCAGCGAAGCGCAGTTGAGCCTGCACCCGGATGAGCTACGTCGGCATTCCCTGCAATCGGGCGATCTGGTCAGCCTTCACAGCCGTCGAGGTTCGCTTATTGTTGCCGTCGGGAGTGACGACAGCCTGCGCCCCGGACAGGCCTTCCTGCCCATGCATTGGGGCGACCGCTTCCTCAAGGGCGGCGTCAATAAAATTACCCAACCGGCGTTCGACCCCTTGTCGAAACAGCCGGAGTTGAAACACAGCGGTGTGCGTCTCGAACCGGCGAATTTGCCATGGACGCTCTTCGCCCTGGTAGAAGGTGATGTTCAAGAGCACTTTGAGACGCTACGACCGCTTTGCGAGGCGTTTTCCTACGTCAGCCTCAGCTTGGCCGGGCGTGAACGTCCAGCACTGCTCATACGCGCCGCCAGCCTTACAGCGCCGGACCCTTCCGTGCTGCACGCTATCGACCGGTGCCTGGGCCTCAGCGAAGGACCGGTGCTGACCTATGACGACCCTGGACGTTCGATTGGTAAACGCGTGCGCATCGAAAACGGCCGGATCACCGCGATTCGTCTCGCGGGTGAAACCCTTGCCCAACATTGGCTGCAAAACCTCTGGCTCGAAGGTCGCGCGGATCAGCAGTTGCGGCGCTGGTTGCTGGCGCCGCTGAGCGCACCGCCGGGCGACGCCAGCATGCCGGCTGCGGGCAGCAAAATTCTTTGCAACTGCATGAACGTCAGCCAGGGCGCCATCTGCACCGATATCAGCAGCGGTCTGGATTTACCGGGGTTAAAACAAAAATTGGGCTGTGGCACGCAATGCGGTTCCTGCGTTCCGGAAATCAAGCGTCTGCTGGCTGCCGCTGCGCAGCCGCTCGCCATCATCTCCTGAGGAAACACTATGAATGCAAAAGTCTGGCTGGTGGGTGCGGGTCCCGGTGACCCGGAACTGTTGACCCTCAAGGCTGTTCGGGCACTGAACGAAGCGGCTGTGGTGTTGATCGACGATCTGGTCAACGAGGCGGTGCTCGAGCATTGTCCGCACGCGCGGATCATTCCGGTGGGCAAGCGCGGAGGCTGCCGCTCGACGCCACAAGCGTTCATTCACCGACTGATGTTGCGCTATGCCCGCCAAGGCAAATGCGTGGTGCGCCTCAAGGGCGGCGATCCATGCATTTTCGGTCGGGGCGGTGAAGAGGCGCAGTGGTTGCGGGAACAGGGAATCGAGGTCGAACTGGTCAATGGCATAACTGCCGGTCTTGCGGGAGCGACGCAGTGCGGCATTCCCCTGACTTTGCGTGGCGTGGCACGCGGCGTGACGCTGGTCACGGCGCACACGCAGGATAACAGCAGCCTGAACTGGCAAGCGCTGGCGCAAAGCGGCACGACCTTGGTGATCTACATGGGCGTAGCGAAGTTGAGCGAGATCCGCGAACAGTTGCTGGCCGGAGGCCTGCCTGCGGATACGCCGGTGGCGATGATTGAAAATGCATCCTTGCCGCATCAACGGGAATGTCGGAGCAACCTCACAGCAATGCAGGAAGATGCCTACATCTTTGCATTGAAGAACCCGGCTATTCTTGTGATCGGTGAAGTGGCGGCGTACGGAATACAAAGCGAATGGCAGCAAAACTCGCCCGCGATGACGGCAGACCAGTCAGCTTGAATGTTGCGGATTTTCCTTTCCCCAGGCAAATCGCAGACAAAGAAAAGCCCGGCCTAAGCCGGGCTTTCCTCAGAGCTGCGGCTAATTACTTAGCGTTAGCTTCAACCTGCGCTTCTACGCGACGGTTTACAGCGCGGCCAGCGTCAGTAGCGTTGTCAGCAACTGGGCGGGATTCGCCGTAGCCAACAGACTGAACGCGGGACGATTCAACACCGTACTGGTTGGTCAGAACTTGCTTAACGGCGTTTGCACGACGCTCGGACAGTTTCTGGTTGTAAGCGTCAGGACCGACGGAGTCAGTGTGACCTTCAACAGTAGTGCTGGTGGCTGGGTACTGCTTCATGAAGTCAGCCAGGTTCTTGATGTCGCCGTAGCTGTCGGTCTTAACAACAGATTTGTCGAAATCGAACTTAACGTCCAGCTCTACACGAACAACTTCAGCAACTGCTGGGCAGCCATCAGCGTCAACAGTTACGTTGGCTGGGGTGTCCGGGCACTTGTCAACGTTGTCGCAAACGCCGTCGTTGTCGCTGTCGGAGCAGACTTCAGCCGGTGCTGGAACTGGAGCAGCAGCAGGCTTGGAGCCGCCACCGAAGTTCACACCGATACCAACGCTAGGAGCCCACTCGGTGTCGCCCTGGTCGATATTGTACTGAGCTTCAACGCCGGCACGGGCGTAGAAGTTGTCAGTGAAGTACAGCTTGGCACCGCCGCCAACGTTGGCGAAGGTGGAACGGTTGCGGCCGTTGCTGCCATTCTGGTCAATGCTCTGGTCCGAGAAACCGGCCGAGACGTAAGGACGCAGCATGTCACCTGGGTTATTGAAGTGGTACAGAGCGTCCAGAGCGGTGTTAGCGCCTTTAACGTTCGTCCCGTCTTCAGTGCGCGCGTTGTGCACTTCGTCGTAGGCCAGACGCAGTTCAACGTCGTCGGTCAGGAAGTAACCAACCGAGCCGCCGAACAGGTTGCCGTTGTTTTTGAAGTCGCGAGCGCTGTCGAACATTTCTTTCTTAGCGAAGCCTTCGATTTCAACTGCGCCTTGGCCTTGTGCCAGAGCGCCGAACGAAGTGGCTGCAATAAGAGAACCAATGGCCAAGCCCAAGGTGTTTTTCAGTTTCATCCGTTAAATCCCCATCTGGTGATTGTGAAGCAGTCCCGCAAACCGGGGGACAACTCGGCGGCAAGTCTAACAGAACTTGCCTACACGTAAGAGATATTTGCGTCGAACTAAGTTTCAGCCACGCCTGCAAATTTCTCACGCAATTTATCTAGAGCACGTTTGTAACGCATTTTTGTCGCACTCAAACCCATGTGCATGATATCCGCGATCTCCTGAAATTCCAGCTCTGCGACAAATCGTAGCACCAGAATTTCCCTGTCGATCGGGTTGACATACACCAGCCAGCGATCAAGTCCGCCCTTTTCTTCAGGGTTCGGCGCCTTTTCTTCAGACGCTTCCTCAAGCGGGTCCAGACTCAAAGCGTCCATCAAGCGACGCTTACGCCGTTCCTTCCGATACTGAGTGATGCATTCGTTGTACGTGATGCTGTAGAGCCAGGTTTTGAACTTCGATTTCCCCTCGAAGTTCTTCAGGCCATACAACACCTTCAACATCACTTCCTGACAGACATCGTCTGCGTCGCGATCGTTCCCAAGATATCGTGCACAGACGTTAAATAATGTTCGCTGGTAACGCCGCATCAATTCTTCATAGGCGCGCGTTACGTGAAACAGCTCGGTATGCGAGCGCGCGACCAACTCCTCATCAGAGAGCTCGCGGGGGTCGTAGCGCGTAGAGAGCGATTGAGCTTTATTCAAAACAAGTCGGGCCGACAGTCAGGTCAATGTCCACCGCAGCCCTGATGGGCATTTGCGGCGGCATACATTAGCAGGGTTTGCCGGGTCAGCGGCTACTCACATGCTGCTCCAGCAAGATCCGATTAGAGAGAGAGACCAGCTCACCCTCGTCGGTCAGCAGTGTGGTTTTAACCGTGCCGATCTCTTCGATCTGCCCTTCGACCTCGCCAACACGCACTTGTTGCCCAACCTCATACAACTCACGCACATAGATTCCCGCAAGAATCTGACCGGCAATTTCCCGGCTTCCAAGCCCCATGGCCAGCGCAACCGCCAGACCAACGGTAATCAATACGATGACAATCACGTGGTTCAGCAGGTCAGTCTTGACCTCCAACTGACTGATTGCCACCGAAATGCTGATGATAATCACCAGGCCCTGGGCAATTCGCCCCAGCCCTGAAGCGTAGTCCAGCCCTACGCCCTCTGCCGCGCCACGCACCAGCCCGTTGGCCAATTGCGCCAGCAGCACGCCCACCAGCAGCACCAGCGCGGCGCCAAATACTTTCGGCAAATACAGCGCAAGCATATCCAGCGTAGCTGAGACTCGCTCAAGTCCAAGAGATTCGGCTGCAGAAACCAGAAATATCAGCAAAACGAACCAGTAGACGATTTTGCCGATCAGCGTCGAAATCGGCACCTGCAGGCCGGCCCGGGACAATAATTTTGTCAGACCGGTGCCGCCCATCAGGCGATCCAGTCCCAGTTTAGCCAGCAACTTGGACAACAGGGTGTCCAGCAGCTTGGCGACCACGAAACCCAACAGCAGCACAACCAGTGCGCCGAACAGGTTCGGGATGAAATTCGCAATCTTGGTCCACAACGCAGTCATTGCAGTGACGAGGCTCTGAGTCCAGAGATCAAGTTCCATATTCAATCAGCCTTATCAGCGGTGCGAACGGTAGGTTTGCGGCGGCGGGAAACCGGCGAGACGTGTGCCGATCCGTTATTCAGGGCGATCATCAACGCGGGCAGCCAGCGGCCCAGCAGGCTGAACAGGTCGCCAGCGCCGACCTGGCGGTTAGCGGTTTTCAACACACGGCCAAGGCACGCATCATCGTCGCGGGTGGACGGTGAAGCGTTCAGCATGTCGCGTAAAGACTGTTCAAACGGATCGTGCATACGCACCTCTCGTGATGTCTGTGAAAGACGCGGCCAAATTTGCACAGGTCACATGACGCATTGTCAGACCCAGCGCAAACGTCGGAATAACCACCACTGCCCGAGCGCCACCGAGGCCATCAGCAGGCAGGCAACCATGAAGCCATAAGGGCTTTCGGAGAAGGGAATTCCTCCCACGTTGATACCCAACAAACCGGTCAGAAAACTCATCGGCAAAAAGATCCCGGTGATGATCCCGAAGCGGTACATCGTGCGGTTCATGCGCACGCTCAAGCGTCTGTCTTCGGCCTCGAGGACCAGCCCCACCCGCTCCCGGGTCAACTCCAGCTCTTCCAGATAGCGAGTCAGGCTGTTGTTCAATTCGTTCCAGTAATCGCCGTCATCTTCGACGAACCAAGGTAATTTCAAGCGCGTCAGTTGCCCGAATATTTCCCTTTGCGGCGCCAGGAATCGCTTCAGCGCAGCAGCCCGTCGACGGATCTGCAAAATGGCACCATGTTCGGGTGTATACCGTTCGTCGGCATCCAGTTTTTCTTCTTCTTCATCGACCACTTCCGAGAGGCAACTGACCAGATCCTGCACCTTGTTGGTGAGGTACTGCGCCATATAAAGGATGAGCTCGGAAGCGGATTTTGGCCCTTTGCCCTCGGTCAGCTGCGCCAGCAACTCATCGGTGGCGCGCAATGGTCGCAGACGCAGGGAGATCACGCGTTGCGCCGCCGCGAAGATGCGCACCGAGACCATATCTTCCGGCTCGGCCCCGGGGTTGAGGTTAACCCCGCGCAAGAACAGCAACAGTTCCGAATCCGGCAGCGCGAGCAAGCGCGGTCGGGTGTTTTCTTCGAGGAGCAGGTCGCAACTGAATTCGCTCAGCCCGCTGGATTTGCGCAGCCAGGTCTGAGTTTGCGGGTGACTGCGATCCCAGTGCAGCCACAGGCTTTCATGCGCCTGCAGCTGCAATTCGTCGAGTTCTGTCCGGGCTATCGAACGCGCACCGCCTTTACCATCCAGCACCAGGGCATGCACCAGCCCCCACTGCGCGTTGTCTTCCTCGAACATCCTCACCCCTTGATTGATTCGCGATTTATTCCGGCATTTTCAGCGGACTTGGCGAAATGATCACGCCATTATTGTCCGCGTAAACGTAATGACCCGGATGGAAGGTAACGCCCGCGAAGGTGACGGCCACATTGAGGTCGCCGATGCCGCGCTTGTCGGTCTTCATCGGATGACTGGCCAGGGCCTGAACCCCAAGATCAGTCTGTGCGATGACGTCCACGTCGCGAATGCAGCCGTAGATCACCATGCCTTCCCAACCGTTTTTCGCGGCTTTTTCCGCCAGCATATCGCCCAGTAGCGCCCGCCGCAGCGAGCCGCCGCCATCGACTACCAGCACTTTTCCTTTACCGTCCAGCTCGACCTGCTCCTTGACCAGCGAGTTGTCTTCGAAGCACTTGATGGTCACGATTTCGCCGCCGAAGGAATCGCGGCCGCCGAAATTGCTGAACATCGGTTCCAGCACCTGCACCAGCTCCGGATAGGCGTCGCACAGGTCAGGCGTAAGGTAATGGTTCATCGAAAAACTCCTGTAGAAAAGAAGACGTCGAGGATGTCGCAATGTGACCGGAAAAGCGTAATGCGTCATAGCTTAGCCGTAAGCCGATCAGAGCGGAATGCCCTTGATAGAGCGTCAGCCTCCGACCACTGCGGCCAGAACCGGGTTGTCGCCGAGCAAAGGCGTCTGCTGATCGCCCAGCCAACGAGCCACCAACGGCCAGACTTCGACTTGCGCCGCTTTGCTGACGAGCATCTCGACGTGGCCGAAATTATCGCCAAAGCCCTGCTCGCGGCTCAGGTTGAGAAACTGCTTGTGCTCTGAACCCAGCTGATCGAACAGTTTCTGACACGCCCATGCCGGATCCTGGTGATCACCTGCCGCACTGACGGCCAGCACCGGCAATTTCACCTCGGCCAATCCCGACCACCAGTCCTTGTCAGCGTCGCCGAAACGCCCGAACAGGCCATACCAGCGCATGCTCTCCAGGGCCAGACCGATCGGCTCGTCCTCTGGCCCGCGCTTGAGCCGCGAACCGGACAGCTGCGCGAAGCGTTTGAGAATGAAGCGACCGCCCCACTCCACCGGTGGAATCTTCAGCGGCCAGTATGTGCGGCTGACTTGCGTGCCAAAAAACGCGGCAGACGCCACCACCGGCTCGCCGATGTATTCGCCGCCCAGCGCCGCTGCCAGGGTAATGCCGCCCAGCGAATGGCCGATCCAGTGCGGGACCTGGCCGCTCTGCTCACGAACGAAGGCGCCGATCGCCGGCAAATCATAACGCGCGTAATCGGCGACACGGTTTCTGCGGTAGTTGTGGTTGCGCCGGGAAAGGCCATGTCCACGCATTTCCGGAATCCAGACATCGAATCCCAGGCGCGCCAGATAAGCGCCCAGCCCCAAGCCTTTCGGCGAAAACCAGAAGCGCCTATTGGAAAAACTGCCGTGCAACAGAATCACCGGCACACCGCGCACGGCCGGCTCATCCGCGAGGCCAAGGCGCGTGACGGCCAGTTCGACCGTGCCGTCGGGGCTGTTACCGGGTTTCAAACGATAAACGTCTTCGCTCAGATCACCGCGCCGCTCGGCGCTGATCAGGGCGACAGGAAATAGGTTGCTGCTGCTTTGCATAATGCTCTTGCACAAAAAAGGGCGGCTTCCGGAGGAGCCCGCCC
>JALYPE010000267.1 GCA_030856525.1 Pseudomonadota bacterium
GCTCGACGATTTCGGCACCGGGTATTCGTCGCTGCTGCGGCTCAAACGCTTGCCGGTGCAGAAGCTGAAGATTGATCAGGGTTTCGTCGCCGGTTTGCCGTGGGATGAAGACGATGCGGCGATTGTCCGGGTGATCATTGCTTTGGCGCAGAGCATGGGCATGCAAGTGCATGCCGAGGGCATCGAGCGGGTCGAACAGGCCGGTTTCCTGCTCGAACAGGGCTGTGATCTGGGGCAGGGGTACTGGTTTGGCCGACCGGTACCGGCTGATCAGCTGGATTGGATGTGTGTGCCGGTGATTGGCTGAGTGCACCTTGTGGGGAGGGAGCTTGCTGGAACGTGCGCAGCAGGATCCAAAACAGGGCCGCTACGCGACCCAACGGGGAAAAGTCCCCTCGCCACAGGGATTTGCCGGTGACCATGACCTGTCCGTACCTTCGCCAGCGCAGATAATTTTTTGGTTATATAAACATTCTTAAATAGTCTTTTTAAGAATATACGCGCTTATCTATATTGCTCTCACGCCGCAAGCAGTGCCGTCCACTGCCAGGCGATCTCTCAGTTGAAGGAGCAGCCCCATGAGCGCATCCCTGCGTAGCGTTGACGGTCAAGACGAAGCCACCATTTTGCGTGAAATCCAGAGTGCTTTGCGCGACCTGCGCTTCGGCGCTGTGGAAATCACTGTGCATAACGCTCAGGTGGTGCAGATCGAGCGCAAAGAAAAATTCCGTCTGCAAAACCCGGGCACCAAGCCGAGCTGAGCCATCCGGCCACCCGCATCAACCATAAAAAAAGCCAACACACCCAGGATTCCAGGAGCTTTCACCATGTCGTCGATTCGTCATTTCGCTTTGGCCGCGTTGGCCAGTGCCCTATTTGCGGGTTCTGCGGTTGCCAAGGATTACGAGCTGCTCAATGTGTCGTACGACCCGACGCGCGAGCTGTATCAGGAATACAACGCTGAGTTCGTCAATTTCTGGAAGAAAGAGCACGCCGGCGACACCGTGAAAATCCAGCAATCCCACGGTGGCTCCGGCAAGCAGGGCCGGGCGGTGATTGATGGTTTGCGCGCCGACGTGGTGACCCTGGCGCTGGCCGGTGACATCGACGAGATCGCCAAACTGGGCAAGACCCTGCCAACGGATTGGCAGAAGCGTCTACCGGAAGCGAGCACGCCGTACACCTCGACCATCGTTTTCCTGGTGCGCAAGGGCAATCCCAAAGGCATCAAGGACTGGGGCGACCTGACCAAGAGCGGCGTCGAAGTGATCACCCCGAATCCAAAAACCTCCGGCGGTGCGCGCTGGAATTTCCTCGCGGCCTGGGCCTACGGCCTGAAAGCCAACGGCGGTGACGAAGCCAAGGCCAAGGAATATGTGCAAACGTTGTTCAAGCACGTGCCGGTGCTGGATACAGGCGCACGCGGTTCGACCATCACCTTCGTCAACAACGGTCAGGGCGACGTCTTGCTGGCCTGGGAAAACGAAGCGTTCCTGGCCTTGAAAGAAGACGGCGGCGCGGACAAATTCGACATCGTCGTGCCTTCACTGTCGATCCTCGCCGAGCCACCGGTTGCGGTCGTCGACAAAAATGCCGAGAAGAAAGGCAACGCCGAGCTCGCCGAAGCGTACCTCAAACACCTCTACAGCCCGGCGGGCCAGGAAATTGCCGCGAAGAACTTCTATCGTCCACGGGACAAGGAGGTGGCCGCCAAGTACGCCCAGCAGTTCCCGACATTGGAACTGGTGACCATCGACAAGGATTTTGGCGGCTGGAAAAACGCTCAGCCGAAATTCTTCAATGACGGTGGCGTGTTCGACCAGATCTATCAGGCGCAGTAATCTGACTCACCACGTGTGGTAGTGAGCCTTTGTGGCGAGGGGATTTATCCCCGTTGGCTACGTAGTAGCTCCAAAATCGGCAATGGTTTTGGGGCAGCAACGCCGCCCAACGGGATAAATCCCCTCACCACAGGGCCCGCTCCCACATTGATGCGTTTAGCGGATAGCTTTTCAACCAAGGACTTTTATGTCGCGTTGTATCTCCCCCGTCATACCCGGCTTCGGGCTGACGCTGGGTTACACCTTGGTGTACCTCAGCCTGATTGTGCTCATACCGCTGGCGGCGATGTTCGTGCATGCCGCTCAACTCACCTGGGATCAGTTCTGGACGATCATCTCGGCGCCTCGTGTGCTGGCTGCGTTGAAGCTGAGCTTCGGCACCGCGCTATGTGCCGCGATCATCAACGGCATCATCGGCACACTGCTCGCCTGGGTGCTGGTGCGCTACACCTTCCCAGGGCGCAAAATCATCGATGCGATGATCGACCTGCCGTTCGCATTGCCCACTGCGGTGGCCGGTATCGCCCTGACCGCGCTGTACGCGCCCAATGGCTGGGTGGGTCAATTCGCGGCCGACCTGGGTTTCAAGATCGCGTATACCCCCCTCGGCATCACGCTAGCGCTGACGTTCGTAACGCTGCCATTCGTGGTACGTACCGTACAGCCTGTACTGGCCGACATTCCCCGTGAAGTGGAAGAAGCGGCGGCCTGCCTGGGCGCGAAACCCTGGCAGGTTTTCCGCCACATTCTGGTACCGGCCCTGCTGCCTGCCTGGTTGACCGGCTTCGCCTTGGCTTTTGCCCGCGGGGTCGGCGAGTATGGTTCGGTGATTTTCATTGCTGGCAACATGCCGATGAAAACCGAGATTCTGCCACTGCTGATCATGGTCAAACTCGACCAGTACGATTACACCGGCGCTACCTCCATTGGTGTACTGATGCTGGTGGTTTCTTTCATTCTGTTGCTGCTGATCAACTTGCTGCAGCGGCGCATCGAAACCCCATAAGGAGGCGCCATCATGTCCCAATCGTCTATTGCGGCTGCTTCCTCGAACGCCTCGCGCCGTGGCAGCGCCGCATCGCGTCGCGTCTTGATCGGTCTTGGCTGGCTGATTTTTGCGCTGTTTTTATTGTTGCCGCTGGTCATCGTCGTATCCCAGGGTTTGAAGATGGGGATCGGCGCGTTCTTCACGGCGATCTTTGAGCCGGATGCACTTTCCGCATTAAAGCTCACGGTGTTCGCCGTGCTGATTTCGGTGCCGCTGAACCTGGTGTTCGGTGTCAGCGCAGCATGGTGTGTAAGCAAATACTCGTTCCGTGGCAAAAGTATCCTCGTCACCCTGATCGACCTGCCGTTCTCGGTCTCGCCGGTGATCGCTGGTCTGGTTTACGTGCTGATGTTCGGTGCGCAAGGTTTGTTCGGACCGTGGCTGCAAGATCACGACATCCAGATCGTCTTCGCCTTGCCAGGCATCGTGCTCGCGACGATTTTTGTCACCGTGCCGTTCGTGGCGCGTGAGTTGATCCCGCTAATGCAGGAGCAAGGCACGCAGGAAGAGGAGGCCGCGCGCTTGCTCGGTGCCAATGGCTGGCAGATGTTCTGGCACGTCACCGTTCCCAACATCAAATGGGGCCTGATCTACGGCGTGGTGTTGTGTACCGCGCGGGCGATGGGTGAGTTCGGTGCGGTGTCAGTGGTTTCCGGGCACATTCGCGGGGTGACCAACACCTTGCCGTTGCATGTCGAGATCCTCTACAACGAATACAACCACGTGGCCGCGTTCGCCGTGGCGAGCCTGTTGCTGATCATGGCGCTCTTCATCCTGCTGCTGAAGCAGTGGAGCGAAAACCGTATTAACCGCCTGCGCGCCAGCGCCGCGGAGGAATAATTCATGTCGATCGAAGTGCGTAACGTCAGCAAGAATTTCAACGCGTTCAAGGCGCTGGACAACATCAGCCTGGACATTCAGAGCGGCGAACTCGTCGCGCTGCTCGGCCCGTCCGGCTGCGGTAAAACCACCCTGTTGCGGATCATCGCCGGGCTGGAAACGCCGGATCAGGGCAGCATCGTGTTTCATGGCGAGGACGTCTCAGGGCACGACGTGCGTGATCGCAACGTCGGTTTCGTGTTCCAGCATTACGCGCTGTTCCGCCACATGACCGTGTTCGACAACGTCGCGTTCGGCCTGCGCATGAAGCCTAAAAACCAGCGCCCGAGCGAAAGCCGCATCGCTGAAAAAGACCACGAGCTGCTGAACATGGTGCAACTGGACTGGCTCTCGG
>JALYPE010000005.1 GCA_030856525.1 Pseudomonadota bacterium
GCCTGGCCCTGGCCATCGGAGTGATCTGCACCTTGATCGCCTTGTTGGCGCCGTTGGCCCAGTATCAGAACTTTCTGCTGTTGATCGGCTCGGTGTTCGCGCCGCTGTTCGGCGTGGTGCTGGTGGATCATTTCATCCTGCGCAAACGCAGTGCCCAGGTCGCGTCAGCCGCATTGCGCTGGCCTGCGCTGCTCGCTTGGTTGGGCGGGGTAAGCACCTATCATTTGCTGGCAAATCTGTATCCGGACATTGGCGCAACCCTGCCGGCATTGATCGTGGCAGGGCTGCTGCAGCTAGTGCTCGGTCGAGCCTTCAGCTACGGC
This sequence comes from Pseudomonadota bacterium, assembly GCA_030856525.1. Lineage (GTDB taxonomy): Bacteria > Pseudomonadota > Gammaproteobacteria > Pseudomonadales > Pseudomonadaceae > Aquipseudomonas. The sequence continues at coordinate 324 of JALYPE010000005.1, forward strand.
CGGGAAACAGCTCGGGCTTGAGGATGCCGTTCAGGCGCGGATAAGGGATCTTCAATTCGACGTGTCCCAGCGCATACGGTGCGATGGTGCTGGTTTCGTACTTGAGGATCACGCCGCCGTAGGTCAGCGCCACGTTCTGGGTTTTCTGGAATTGCCACTGTTTGAGGAATTCCGGTTCCTGATCAAGCTTGGTGCTGATCAGCCAGCTGTTGTGCGCGACTTGCGCCGCTTTCCAGAATGCTTCTTCCTGGCCCGGCAGCAACATGTCCGACAGCGTCAGCACTTTATGCTGCTGGCGCGAATAGTTGATGAAACTGCGACCCGGCGTGCCATGCGCACCGCCGGTGTCCAGGTAGCTGGAAAACTCGATGATCACCAAGCCGTCATGCTGCTCGCGTACTTTCGCTTGCAGGTAGCTGCTATTGCGTGGGCCGGCGTTGCGCAGGAACTCGTCGCGATACGCGGCCAGGGTAGGCGCCACCGGTGCGTCGGGGGCAGTGCGGGTCATTTGCAACAGGCGTTTTTCAACGATGCCGTCCAGTTGTGGTTCGCCGGGAAAACGCAGCGTGTCGATGTTCACCAGCGGACAATCCTGACTGGCGCAGCCGGGTTTCAGTTGTTCGGAAGCATCGCGGGTGGTCTCCAGCGGCGCCCGATAGTTGGGCTGGAACAAACTCTGGCAGGCGCCCAGGGTCAGGGCGATTGCAGCCAAGGAGGCGATTTTAAAAAGCGACATGGGCGTCCTTCATAAAACAGGGAAAGGCGAAAAGTTACCCGCTTCGACTGCCAGCGAGGGAATCAGTTCGCCACTAAGCTCATTAGAGTTGCTTTCGCCCTCACCGTCTATCCCGCTGGCTGGAAAGGGGCTGCATCAAATGTCGCGAGCGCGTTAGGATGGCGCGAAGTCGAGGCTGGAGCTTCGCAACGGATTTGTTTAAACGAGGATTGTCATGACTGATTTTGCCAACGCCATTCCGTCTGCCGTCGAGATCGTTCGGCGCGAAAAGTGCTACGAGGGTTTTTACAAGCTCGATCGCGTGCACTTGCGCCACGAATTGTTCGCTGGCGGCATGAGCCGCGAAATCAATCGGGAAGTGTTTGTCCGCCATGACGCCGTGTGTGTGCTGCCGTATGACCCGCAGCGTGACGAAGTGGTGCTGATCGAGCAGTTTCGCGTGGGCGCCATGGGCAAGACGGATAACCCGTGGCTGATTGAGCTGGTCGCCGGTCTGATCGACAAGGATGAAGTGCCGGAAGAAGTTGCTCACCGCGAGGCGCAGGAGGAAGCTGGGCTGGTATTCGGGGCGCTGTGGCCGATGACCAGATATTTTCCATCGCCGGGCGGCAGCAATGAATTCGTGCATTTGTTCCTGGGTCGTTGCGAGACAACCGGGGCTGGCGGCCTGCATGGGCTGGAGGAAGAAGCGGAAGATATTCGCGTGACGGTGTGGGCTTTCGAAGATGCCCTGCAAGCCGTACGTGACGGACGTATTGCCAACGCGGCCAGCATCATTGCCTTGCAATGGTTGGCGTTGAACCGCGCTGAAGTGAGGGGGTTATGGTCGTAAACAAGCTGCGCGATCGCTATCGGGTTGACCTTGTAAGCCTGCAAGCCTCCTGCGAGGCCAATTACGCGCGCCTCATGCGACTGCTGCCAAACATGCGCAGCGAGCCGGCGGCACGGCGCATTGCCGTGACCCACGGCGACCAGATGCTGGGTGTGCTTGCTCTCGAAGTGCTGCAGGTCTGCCCGTACACCACGACCCTGCAAGTGCGCCAGGAACACAGCCTGCCGTGGCTGCCGGTGCCGCAACTGGAAGTTCAGGTCTATCACGACGCCTGCATGGCCGAAGTGGTCAGTGCCGAACATGCACGACGCTTCCGCGGCATCTATCCTTACCCGAACGCCGCGATGCACCAGCCGGACGAAAAAGCCCAACTGAACCTGTTCCTCGGCGAGTGGTTGAGCCATTGTCTCGCGCTGGGACATGAGTACGAAGTCGTGCGCTAAGTGTGAACTGCGTCAGGTTGATGCGTTCCTCTTTTGATCATCCCCCAGCATAATCGCGGCATTCATCCATCCCGTGACCAGCCCTGGGAGAACGCCTTGCCGAGCGTATCGACATTGACCACCGCCGATCCGGCGCTGCTGGTGCAGCTCTCCGACAGCCACTTGTTTGCCGAAGCGCACGGTACGCTGCTGGGCATGAAAACCCGCGAGAGCCTGCAACAGGTGATCGAACTGGTCAGGCGGCAGCAGCCGCAGATCGACCTGATCATCGCCAGCGGCGATATTTCCCAGGATGGCACGCTGGAGTCTTATCAACAGTTTCGCGATCTGAGCCGCCAGCTCGATGCGCCGGCCCGCTGGATTCCGGGCAACCACGATGAACCGCAGATCATGGCCGAGGCTGCGGTGCAAACTGCGTTGCTGGAGCCGGTGGTGGACGTCGGCAACTGGCGCGTGACCTTGCTCGACTCGGCGGTGCCGGGCTCGGTGCCGGGGTTTTTGCAGGACGAACAGTTGCAACTGCTGGCCTGCTCGCTGAGCGAGGCACCAGAGCGCCATCATCTGGTGTGTTTTCACCATCATCCGGTCTCCATCGGATGTCCGTGGATGGCGCCGATCGGCTTGCGCAATCCCGAAGCGTTGTTTGCCGTCCTCGACCGTTTTCCACAGGTGCGCGCGGTGCTCTGGGGGCATGTGCATCAGGAATTCGACGAGATTCGTAACGGCGTGCGTCTGATGGCTTCGCCGTCGACCTGCATTCAGTTCGAACCGGGCAGCGACGATTTCAAGGTGGGGACGCAGGCGCCGGGGTATCGGTGGTTGCGGCTTTTGCCCGATGGCCAAATTGAAACCGGGGTAGAGCGTGTGATCGGGTTTGAGTTCGAGGTTGATTACGGCTCGAACGGCTACTGAGACCACGAACTCCACCTGTAGGAGCTGTCGAGTGCAACGAGGCTGCGAT
>JALYPE010000006.1 GCA_030856525.1 Pseudomonadota bacterium
CCCTACGCCGACCAATTGGTGCATGACGACGAAGGAGATTTCCCCGGTCCCTTGGCGGGCATTCGTGCGGGGTTGAAAGCCGCTCGGCATGATTTCCTCATGGTCCTGCCGTGTGACGTACCGCGCATTGATGCGGCACTCCTGCAAAGCCTGCGCGAGACTGCAAACGTGCACCCGCAGAAACCGGTGATGGTGCGTCATGGTGACCATTGGGAACCGCTGCTGTGCCTGATCCCGGTTGCCCTGTGCGAGGTGTTCGAAAATGCCTGGAATGCCGGTGAGCGCAGTCCCGGCCGGATCATGCGAAACCTCGACGCCAATGCTCTGCAATGCCCCGACAATGATCCACGCCTGGCCAATCTGAATACCCCGCAATTGCTGAGCGCACACAGCACCGTGTCAGATTGACACTAGCCAAGGAACTTGCGCGTGTTGTATACGTCTCAAGGTCAGTAACCAAAGATTTCTTATCGGAGACACACTCATGACTCACCGGACCCTCGCCACTTTCATGCTCGCACTGGGCCTCGCTACCCTCGCCGGTTGCGCATCGCCTACCGTGATCACCTTGAATGATGGTCGCGAAATCCAGGCCGTCGACACGCCTAATTTTGACGAAGAAGCCGGTTTCTACGAGTTCGAACAACTGGACGGCAAAGAGACCCGCGTCAACAAGGATCAGGTTCGCACGGTCAAAGAGCTGTAATATGTCATCGTGACAACGGATGCAGAAAAGCCCGCTTGATGCGGGCTTTTTAGTGGCTGCAAATTGGCGGTTACCATTGCAAGGTAATTGCGCTCTCGAAGGTCCTTTCCTGCCCGGTCACCGGATCGACAAACCGAAGTCCCTGAGCGAGCAGTTTCAAAGGATTGGCATAGTCGTCTGCAGCATCCTTGAGCACGCGCGGATAAAACGGGTCGTTACAGATACCTGCGCCGAGCGCAGCCATGTGCACTCGCAACTGATGCTTTTTGCCTGTGACCGGGTAAAGCGCGTAGCGCCATAAATCGCCGTTTTTTTCCCTGACATCGACGGTTGTCTCGGTGTTGCTGACACCCGCCCCTTCCTGCATGCGAAAGAACGGCTCACCTTCGACGAGCCTGCTTTTGTGCACCCGGGGAAACGCAAGGTCGGGTAACGCGCGGGCTATTGCCTCATAGCGTTTTTCGATCTGCCGAGTAGGAAACAGCGACTGATAGGCAGAACGGGTCTGCGGATTAGCCGAAAACATCACAAGCCCCGCGGTGTGTCGATCAATACGATGCAGGGGTACCAGATGCGGGTTGTCGAGACGATGAATGAGGCGCCGAAGCAATGTCTGCTCGACGTATTCGCCCGCGGGTGTCACCGGCAGGAAATGCGGCTTGTCCGCCACCACCAGATGCTCATCGGCATACAGAATCGACTCGGTAACGGGAATAGGCTTTTCATCGCGCACCTCACGAAAATAATGAATGCGCAGACCTTCCTTGTAGGGAAGATCTACAGTGATGGGTGTGCCCTGCCCGTCAAGGACACGCCCCCGGGCAATGCGGTCAAGCCACTGTTCCCGGTCGATGGCACTGAAGTGCTCACACAAGCAATCGAGCACCGTCCGCCACGCACCTGGCGGCAGATACAATGTGCTCGCCTGACTGTGTGCAGCGGAAAAAGATGAAGTGGACATACCGACGATAACCCTCAATGCAGGGCGGCATTATCCAGCAGTGCTTCACGCGAACCTAGTACGATTTCAGTCAGGCCGGGATCGACTGCGTCCGCGCGGCTGCATCCGTAAATTCCTTGAGCCAGCGCAATACATCGACCGCCTCCCAGCGACCCGGATCGTAAAGCGCATACAACAAACCCTGATAGCCCACGACATCCAGCTGCCGGTGATAACCCGCGCGTTGAAACAACGCTTCAATTTCGGCGAAACAGGTATTGAAATGCAGTTTGTTGAAAGGTGTTTTCCGCTCTGTTACCAGACCATCCAGCCGCAGCTCGTGAACGGCCTCACGCACCACGTCTACCGACATCCGGTTAACGCTTTTCTTCAACTGTTCGACATTGACCACAATTCATCCCTCTGCTTCCGGGATCGCCTGTCACCTCGCGTCCTACGCGCAGAAACAGACAATCAGAATAACTGTATGAACATACAGTAACCGAATGGCGGAGCTTTCGCCAATGTCGTAGGCGGAGAGCGACGGATGGATTGCGTGGAATGCGGTCAACGCAAAAACGCTACTACCTCATCTCCATCGAATGGCCAATCAAGTTCGGCCCCGGTATCGACTCGTCGCAGCACCGGAATACGCAGGCCGTAGTCTTCCACCCAGCCTTCCCTCTCGCTGATATCGACCAGCTCGACAAGCAATCCGTGCTCGACGAATTCCATCAGCATTTCTTCCGCGACTTCACACAGATGGCACCCCAGGGTGCCGAACAGCTGACATTCAGGAGGCATGACCGTGAGACCTTATAAAGTAGACACTTAGTTTAGGCCTGCGCTGAAAACCAGTCGAGCCGCTCACCTCGCTATCCGCAAACAACTGATATCGAAGGTTATCGGCAAATTCCTGACTCAAATCATCCATGCAGCACGTTAAATGGGCCATGCTCACCGCCATTTTCACTCTACGCTTGAGTAGCCTGATTCCTGAACTGGAGCTTACGTGTTCGCCAATCTGCTAATCATCCTGGCCTCCTCCTTGGTGGTAATTGCCCTGTTCCAGCGCCTGCGCTTGCCGCCCGTGCTGGGCTATTTGTGCGTCGGCCTGATGATCGGACCGACCGCTTTCAACTGGGTCAACGAAAACGAAGACCTGCCTGACCTCGCAGAACTGGGCGTGGTGTTCCTGCTGTTCTCTCTGGGGCTTGAGTTTTCCCTGTCGAAAATGATCGCAATGCGCAAGGTCGTGTTCAGACTGGGTGGCCTGCAGGTGTTGATCACGGGGGCGATCCTGGGCGCGCTGTTGATGTGGCTGGGCATGCCGACCACCGCGGCGTTGTTGCTCGGGGCTGGCCTGGCGCTTTCCTCAACTGCCATTGTCAGCAAGGAGCTGGGCAGTCTCGGCGAAATTTTCAGCAGCCACGGCCAGAATGCCATCGCAGTGTTGCTGTTTCAGGATGTCGTCGCGGTCCTGTTGCTGACGTTGGTGCCGGTGTTCGCCGGCAGCAGCGATCAAGCCTGGTACTGGGCACTGCCGCTGACGCTGGTCAAAACGGTGGTCTTGTTCATCGGCCTGCTGGCGGCCAGCCGTTGGTTGCTGCCGCGCCTGTTTCATGAGGTGGCAGAGGCCCGCTCTGCCGAACTGTTTGTTCTGCTGGCGCTGGTGATTGTCCTGTTGACGGCGTGGCTGACTCACTTGATGGGACTCTCGCCCGCGCTGGGTGCTTTTCTTGCGGGCATGTTACTTGGCGAGAGTCACTATCGGCACCAGATCGAAGCTGACATTCGCCCATTCCGCGACATTTTCCTGGGCGTGTTTTTCGTCAGCATCGGCATGTTGATTGATGTGCAGCTGTTCGTCAGTCACAGCCTGCTGATCCTCGGTCTCACCCTTGGCCTGCTGCTGATCAAAGGTTGCGTGGTAGCACTGCTCGTCAAATGGCGTGGCAGTGACATTGAAACCGCGTGGCGCAGTGGCCTGGCGCTGGCCCAGGGTGGCGAATTCTGCTTCGCGCTGATGGCGCAGATGCAACAAAACAACATGATGCCGGCTGACTTCGGCGGGCCGCTGCTGGCCGCGACATTCTGCTCGATGCTGCTGACCCCGTTGCTGCTGCGCGCTGCGCCACGCATCGCCCTGCATTTGCACCGCAAGCCCAACGAG
>JALYPE010000019.1 GCA_030856525.1 Pseudomonadota bacterium
TCTCGGGCTAGGGCCGCTACGCAGCCCAACGGGGGCAAGCCCCCTCGCCACAAAAGCCGCTCGACAGCTGCTACAGGTGTGCTGAGCTTGCCGTTTTTACGTAGCTGCATACGGCCCGCGTTGCGCATGCTGTTCAATGCAGACGGCTGCCCCAGAACCCCCTGGAGCGTCCGCGACGACAATTTCCCATCCATGAAAAAACCGAGGAGTGCGCGAACCATGAGTACTTTCACCACCAAAGAAGGCGTGGATATTTACTACAAGGATTGGGGCAGCGGCCCGGTAGTCGTGTTCTGCCATGGCTGGCCGCTGGACGCCGACAGTTGGGAATCGCAGATGTATCATCTGGCTGCCAACGGTTGCCGCTGCATCGCCCATGACCGCCGTGGCCATGGTCGCTCCAGTCAGCCATGGGACGGCAATGACATGGACCATTACGCCGATGACCTGGCGCAATTGCTCGACCATCTTGATGTGCGCGATGCGACTTTGTTCGGCTTCTCCACCGGCGGCGGTGAGGTGGCGCGCTACATCGGCCGTCACGGCACTGCCCGGGTCAAAAAAGCCGGGCTGATTTCTGCCGTGCCGCCACTGATGGTCAAGACTGACGCCAATCCTGGCGGGTTGCCGGTGTCGGTGTTCGATGGCATTCGCGAAGGTTTGTTGGCGGACCGCTCCAAGCTGTTCATCGACATTCCGAGCGGGCCATTTTTCGGCTACAACCGGCCGGACGCACAGCCTTCCCAAGGCGTCATCAATGCCTGGTGGTTGCAGGGCATGCGCGGCGGCCACAAGAATACCTACGACAGCATCAAGGCGTTTTCCGAAACCGACTTCACCGAGGACCTGAAGAAATTCGATGTGCCGACGCTGATCATCCACGGTGATGACGACCAGATCGTGCCCATCGATGCCGCCGGGCGCGCGTCGGCGAAGCTGATCAAGGACAACACATTGATCGTCTACGAAGGCGCGCCGCACGGGATCACCGATACCCACAAGGACCGGCTCAATGCCGACCTGCTGGCGTTCGTGCAGTCGTAGTTTTTGACCCGAAAGACGTGAGAGCCCGGGCGCGGCTCTCACTGTCGCGGAAGACGCCTGACAATCATGACGCTTTGTTGGCATCGTCCGCCGCCTTGATCAGGTCGGCGCCGATTTCCTCGGAGAACTTGTCCCACACTGGACGCATCGCGTCGCGCCATTGCTGGCGTTGCTCAGGCGTCAACGGGTCGATCTCGCTGGTTTTGGCGTTGATGATCGTCTGTTTGGCAGTGCGGTTCAGGGCTTCAGCCTGTTCGTTCACCTTGACGGTGACTTGATCCATGATGGTTTGCAGTTCGCTGCGCACATCTTCCGGCAGGCCGTTCCAGAACTTGGAGTTGGTGATGACCATGTAATCGATCAGGCCATGGTTGGTTTCAGTGAAGAACGGCTGCACTTCGTAGACTTTTTGGCTCTCGTAGTTGGACCAGGTGTTTTCGGTGCCGTTGACGGTGCCGGTCTGCAAACCCTGGTACACCTCGGCAAAGCTCATCTTGCGCGGGTTGGCGCGTATCGCCTTGAACTGTTCTTCGAGCACACTCGATGCCTGTACGCGGAATTTCAGGCCGCGGGCATCCTTGGGCAGAATCACTTTCTTGTTGGCGGATAATTGCTTGAGGCCGTTGTGCCAATACGCCAGGCCATGAATGCCTTTATCGTTCATGGACGACAACAACGCTTTGCCCTGCGGGCCTTGCTGGAAGCGGTCGACGGCAGCCAGGTCGTCGAACAGGAAAGGCAGGTCGAAAATCTGCACTTTTTTGGTGTACTGCTCGAACTTGGCCAGTGACGGCGCAAGCATCTGCACGTCGCCGACCAACAGCGCTTCCATCTCCTTGCCGTCGCCAAACAACGCCGAGTTCGGATACACCTCGACTTTCACCCGGTCCTTGAGTTTTGGATGTTCGGCCACCAGCTTCTGAAACATCAGGGCGCCCTGGCCTTTGGGCGTGTTGTCGGCCACTACATGCGCGAACTTGATGATTATCGGGTCGGCTGCCTGCGCGAGGCCTGCCATGGAAACGGCGGCGGCGCAGAGGAGCGCCTTGGTCAGCTTCAACATCGTGATCACCTTGTTATTGTTGTAAGGGAAGTCAGTCGTTGAGGACGGGTCCGGCCCTCGCGGGTAAGGCTGTTTCGAAGTTTCTCCAATCCAAGATGCCCAATCGCAGGCGTTTGCTGAATCAGCTTTTGCGTAACCCAGCGTTCGGGCGCGGTGAACGCGCTCAGTTCGCAGCCAGGGCCAGAAGCCGTTGCGCGCGCAGCAACACCGGGGCGTCGATCATTTGCCCGTCCAGCTGAAAAGCACCGGCGCCGTTTGCCGCCGCGCTGGCTTGCACGACTTTTCGCGCCCAGTCGAGGTCGTCGGCGCTGGGGGCGAGGGCGGCGTGAATGACCGCCACTTGATTGGGGTGAATGCACAGCGCACCGCCGTAACCCATGTCGTAGGCGTGACGGACGGCCCGCTGCAAACCGTCGGGATCGCCGATGGCCGGGAACACGCCATCCAGCGGCGGCAGCAGGTCAGCCCCGCGCGAATGCAGTTGCACAGCCATACGCGCCTGATCGAGAAAACGCAGCGCGGCGGCGGTGCCGGTATTGAGGTTCAAATCGAGAGCGAGGTCGAGGCTGCCAAATGACAAGCGCTCGACCCCCTCGGCGTGGGCAATCTGCTCCAGCGCCAGTAAGCCTTTGGCGCTTTCGATAATGGGCCAGATTGGTTTGCCGGCGTGCCACACGGCGGCAACGTGCGCGGCGCTTTCCACCTTGGGCAGCAGAACGCCGACGACGCCTTTGTGTTGCGCACAGAACGTCAGATCTGCCGCGTGCTCCGGGTGATCCGGAGCGTTGACGCGCACCCAAACCGAGGCCTCTGATTGCGTGTTCAAGAAGTCCGCCAGATTTTCGCGGGCCTGACGTTTCAGCGGTTCCTCCACGGCGTCCTCGAAATCGACGATGACCGCGTCGGCGCCAGCGGCCAGGGCCTTGGCAAAACGCTCGGGGCGACTGCCGGGCACGAACAGCGCGGAGCGGACGATGGTTTGGCGCATGTATGAATCCTCTTGAGCGGTGAACTCTTTAAATCACTCCGGTCGCGGTCAACCGGGCCTGTTCTTCCGCAGAGAAACCCAGCTCCGCAAGGATCTCGCGATTGTGCTGACCGAGGTCCGGCACGCCGTCCATGCGCGGCGTGAACGCGCTGTTTTGGCCGGGCGGCAGCAGCGACGGTATCTTCCCGCAAGGGCTGTCGACTTCGCGCCAGCGATCACGGGCCTTGAGTTGCGGATGCGCCCAGACGCCCTGCATGTCGTTGACCCGGGCGTTGGCAATTTGCGCATCTTCCAGACGGGCGACCACCTCATCGACCGACAACGCCGCGAAGCCGTCGACGATGATCTGGCGCAACGCTTCACGATTCTCCGAGCGCTTGAAGTTGGCGGAAAAACGCGGGTCCGTCGCCAGGGTCTGGTCCAGCAAAACCTTCTCGCAGAACAACGCCCATTCACGCTCGTTTTGCAGGCCGAGCATGATCGTGCCGCTACCGCCCGTGGGGAACGGCCCATACGGATAGATCGTCGCGTGGGAGGCGCCGGCCCGATCGGGCGGCGGTGCACCGTGGTAGGCGTAGTACATCGGGTAGCCCATCCATTCGACCAGGCTTTCGAGCATCGATACGTCGATGCGGCTGCCTACGCCGGTTTTCTCGCGCAGCATCAGCGCCGAGAGAATGCCGGTGTAGGCGTACATGCCCGCAGCGATGTCGGCAATCGAGCAGCCGGCCTTGGCCATCTCGTCTTCGCCGGGGCCACCGGTGACCGAAAGGAAGCCGCCCTCGCTCTGGATCAGCAGGTCGTAAGCCTTTTTCTTCTCGTAAGGTCCGCCTTCGCCGTAGCCGGAAATATCGCAAACGATCAGCCGTGGGAAACGCGCCTGCAACGCTTCGAACGACAGGCCCATGCGGGCGGCCGCGCCCGGTGCAAGGTTCTGCACCAGCACGTCGGCCTTGCCCAGCAATGACTCGAGAATGCCGCTGGCCGCGTCCTGTTTAAGGTCCAGGGTCAGGCTTTCCTTGGAGCGATTGGTCCAGACGAAATGCGAGGCCAGACCGTCGACCCGCTGATCGTAGCCACGGGCGAAATCGCCGGTGCCGGGG
>JALYPE010000064.1 GCA_030856525.1 Pseudomonadota bacterium
GGTCGTGGCAGCATCGTTGCCGCCGTGATCGGCGCAGTCGCCGGCGGCCTGCTGGGCTCGGCTACCGAAGAAGGCCTGACTCGCACCCAAGGTGTCGAAATCACCGTTCGCGAAGACGACGGCAGCATGCGGGCCTACGTGCAGCAGGTTCAGGAAAATGAAGTATTCCGTGTCGGCGAACGCGTGCGGATCGCCACGGTGGATGGCACGAGCCGCGTTTCGCACTAAGCGGAGGCGGGTAAAAGAAAAACCCCGATCAGGTGACTGGTCGGGGTTTTTACCAACGGCTGCTTACTGGTATCACCAAGTATTCCGATAGTCAAAGCTGATCTGATAGTCGTAGGAATCAATGTCGATCAGGTGTCGGAAATAGGGTTGGAGGATTGTTACCCAACTTGTTAGGACGTCAAAGCCTCCGTTATTGATAGTGTTTTCTGTAGGTATCCCAAGCGCTTCAAGCACGGAAACATCCTCTCTCAAGTCAGCGGTGAACTCTCGACCTTCTCCTATCTCCGTAGTCTTGTCGTACCACTCAAGCCTTAATTTCAATCCCATGACCACCTCACAAATATTTTTTGATGTTGCGACTTTTGTCAGCGGGGGCTACCTGTTCCCCCGTGACATGGTCGAATGCGCCTAGATGACTACCATCACTGGATCGATACACCTCTAACTCCCCGTGAGAAGAATCCCACTCGTAAATCGTCCTGCCTTTCTTGTCCAGCCAGCGGTCGCGATATCCTCCACCACCCCGTATAGGCGTTCGCTTCTTCCCCACTTTCAAACCACTGAATCCGGTTATTTCTTCGGTTTTAGGTGCCGGGTGGTAATCATGGTTTTTTTCAGGCAATCCCTTGCGCGTATTGAAGACAACATAAACCGGCCGAACCCCGGAACCCACCGGAAACACAAGAATGAAATCTTTGTACTCCGGCGGATGCACCGGATTTACGATGATCGCGTCTGCTTGTTCAGTCGGCGGGTACACCCAGATGTGTGGCGCCTGCGGCGCGGCTTCCAGCGCAGGGATGCCGAGGATATCTGAGCCGTCCACGGCCGGCGTCCAGATCAGTTCAACGCCGTCGCCAAGGTCCGCGACATGTTGAGTGCCCCGCGCAGTGAACTGCACGACGTCGACCATTTCCCAGTCGCGATTTTTACCGGTGTAAAAGGCGTATCCCTTCAGCTTGCCCTCTGCGTCCTGCTCGATGTGCAGACGCATGCGCGTCCTCGCTTTCTGCAGGGCACGCAATTGATCTTCAGTGTAAAGCGCGCTGTCGCCAAGGCTGGGTGACCAGACCATGGCCACCACTGCGGCCAATACGGCAGTTGCCGTAGCGCCGATGGCCGAGATCGGCGCAGCGAGCGCTGGGGTCGTCAGTGCAAATCGGCCAACGCCGAGCGCGACGGTACTGCCGCTGATGGTTTCGAGAGTGAGCAGACCGTCGTCGTCTGCAGCGCGGGCGCCGAGCCAGGCGACTTCGCCGTAATCCTTGAGGCTGTCGGTCGGAACCATTCCCGAAGGATTGGCGTAATCGATGATGGCGTCCGGCAGCTTGCAGGACTTGGCGAAGACGCATCCCGCATGAATCGACGGGTCTTTCGCTGCGGTGACTTTACGGCCGCGTTCAAAGGCCTCTTGCTGCGCGAGCATGGCCTCGTAAGCGCTTTGTCGTGCGTCGCGTTCGGCCAGTTCAGTGGCCGTCATCAGACGGTCGGTGACGATATGCCCGTCGCCGGAAGGTGGGTTGCGAACCCGGGGAGTGTCCTTATTGCCAGCCACTGATCTTCCTTGCGTTCGTACGTCGCCAGCCCCGGTGCGGGGTGGAGCGACGTTAACGAACGAGGTTGATCGTGGCTGTAGGACGCGTCTCTAAAGACGCTAAGACTTGTCTCGGTTTATCAGGAGTGCAGGGCGGCCGGTTTGCGGCTGGCGGCTGCGGTCACCGCATAGCCAATCAACGCCGCCAATATCGACCCTGTCAGAATCCCCATCCTGTCCATTCCGGCGTATTCACTCACGCCCGGCACGAATGCCAATGAGCCGACGAACAGGCTCATGGTGAAGCCGATCCCGCACAGGATCGCCACGCCCAACACCTGGCCCCAATTGGCACCTTGGGGCAGGGTGGCGATGCCGATTTTCACCGCGAGCCAGGTTAGACCGAACACGCCGACCATCTTGCCCAGCAACAGACCGACCGCAATGCCCATCGGCACGTCGTGGGTGAAGCTCTCGACAGTCACACCGCTCAGGGACAGACCGGCGTTGGCGAAGGCGAACAGCGGCAGAATGCCGTAAGCCACCCACGGATGCAGGCCGTGTTCGAGGGTCAGCAGGGGCGAAGGCTCCGCATTCTTTGTGCGCAGCGGAATACAGAAGGCGAGGGTGACGCCGGCCAGCGTGGCGTGAACACCGCTTTTCAGAACGCAGACCCACAGAATCAAACCAATGATCATGTACGGCCCGAGTTTCACTACGCCGAGCCGGTTCATGCCGACCAGCGCTGCGATGCAGGCCGCGGCCAATGCCAGCGAGAGGGTCGAGAGCGCGCCGGAGTAGAAGATCGCGATGATGATGATCGCGCCGAGGTCGTCGATGATCGCCAGCGTCATCAGGAACAGCTTCAGCGAGACAGGAACACGCTTGCCCAGCAGCGCCAGCACACCGAGTGCGAATGCGATGTCGGTTGCGGTGGGGATTGCCCAGCCGTCCAGTGCTGTCGGGTTGTCCCGATTGAGAAACCAGTAGATCAGCGCCGGCACGACCATGCCGCCAATCGCTGCTGCGCCGGGCAGGACGATCTGCGAAGGCTTCGACAATTGACCGTCGAGCACTTCACGCTTCACTTCCAGCCCGATCAGGAGGAAAAACATGGCCATCAGGCCATCGTTGATCCAGAGCAGCAAGGGCTTGGCGATTTTGAGCGCGCCAATCTGGGCCACCACAGGGGTGTCCAGCAAACCGTTGTAGAGCCAGGACAGCGCCGAGTTGTTGATGATCAAAGCCAGAACGGCTGCAGCAATCAACAACAGGCCGCTGGCAGCTTCCAGCTGGAAGAAACGCGTGAACGTGCTACGCAGAGGCAAGGCCGCTCTCCATCGATGAATTCATAAGGTGGCCCACCCTAACCCGTACCGTTAGTTGTTAAAACAAAAGTTATATTCTTTTTTGTTATATACCGTTACAAGCATGCAGGCCTTGGAAGAACTGAGCCTAGCACTTGCCAGACTTATTCAGACTCAGCTGTATCTGTGCGTGTTGTAGGTTTTTTCCTAAGCTTGTGGACTCAGCCTTGCGACAAGGCCGACTCGACGAGAAAAACACATGAGCGACAACCGACAGTGGGCCCGCGAAGCGATCCGTATCATTGAAGCAGACTTCCAGCGCAGCGCCGATACGCACCTGATTCCCTTGCCACTACCGGGCTTTCCCGGCATCGAATTGTATTTCAAGGACGAGTCGAGTCACCCCACCGGCAGCCTCAAGCATCGTCTGGCGCGCTCTCTGTTTCTGTACGCTTTGTGCAACGGCTGGCTCAAGCCTGGGGCGCCCGTGATCGAAGCGTCGAGCGGTTCGACGGCGATTTCCGAAGCCTACTTCGCCCGTCTGCTGGGTGTTCCGTTTATTGCAGTGATGCCGGCAACCACGTCCAGAGAGAAAATCGCCCAGATCGAGTTCTACGGCGGCAAGAGTTATCTGGTGGAGGATCCAACGCAGATCTACGCCGAATCCGAGCGACTGGCGCGTGAGCACGATGGTCACTTCATCGACCAGTTTACCTACGCTGAACGCGCCACTGACTGGCGGGCGAACAACAATATCGCCGAATCGATTTTCCAGCAGATGCGTTTCGAGTTGCACCCCGAGCCGAGCTGGCTCATCTCCAGCCCCGGCACCGGCGGGACAACCGCAACACTGGGCCGTTACGTGCGTTATCGCCAGCATTGCACGCGCGTGCTGTGTGCCGATGCCGAGCGTTCGGTGTTCTTCGATTACTACCTGACCGGCGATGCCAGCCTGACGCTGGCACACGGGTCGCGCGTCGAAGGCATCGGTCGGCCGCGGGTCGAGGCGTCGTTCCTGCCCAAAGTGATTGATGCGATGGTCAAGGTGCCGGACGCGCTGTCACTGGCGGCCATGCATTATCTGGCGCAGCACCTGGGGCGCAGGGTCGGCGGATCGAGTGGGACCAATTTGATCGGTGCCTTGATGGCGGCGCAGCAAATGGCAACGGCGGGGGAGTCGGGGTCAATCGTCGCGATTTTGTGCGACGGCGGCGAGCGTTATGAGACGAGCTATTACAATCAGGACTGGCTTACGGCGCAGGGCTATGAGTTGAGTGGGTTGATTGATGCTGTGGCTGCGAGTGTCGAGCGCGGAGAGCCGTTGCCGGACACCGTGCTGCGCGCGAATATCTGACCGCCACCTCAGAACCTGTAGGAGCTGGCTTGCCTGCGATGAACGATAATGCTGTTTAGCAGACAGACTGCGGTGCATTCATCGCTGGCAAGCGAGCTCCTACAGGAGGCTTGTATCAGGCTTCCAGGCCGAGAATATCGCGCGCCACGGCTTCCGCAATCCGGATCCCGTCGACGCCCGCCGACAGAATCCCACCCGCATAACCCGCGCCTTCGCCGGCCGGAAACAGTCCCTTCACATTCAGACTCTGCATCGACTCATTGCGGGTGATCCGCAGTGGCGAGGAGGTACGCGTCTCGATCCCGGTCAACACCGCGTCATGCAAAGAATAGCCGCGAATCTGCTTCTCGAACGCCGGCAACGCTTCGCGAATTGCTTCAATGGCAAATGCCGGCAAGGCCAGGGCCAAATCGCCCAGGGCAACGCCCGGCTTGTAGGACGGTTCAACACTGCCCAATTCGGTGGACGGCTTGCCGGCAATAAAATCGCCAACCAGTTGCGCCGGCGCCTCGTAATTGCTGCCGCCCAGTACAAACGCGTGAGACTCCAGACGTTCCTGCAGCTCGATACCCGCCAGCGGACCGCCCGGATAATCGACCTCAGGCGTGATCCCGACGACGATGCCCGAGTTGGCGTTACGCTCGTTGCGCGAATACTGGCTCATGCCGTTGGTGACCACACGATTCGGCTCGGAAGTCGCGGCGACCACCGTGCCACCCGGGCACATGCAAAAGCTGTACACCGAACGGCCGTTCTTGGCGTGGTGCACCAGTTTGTAATCGGCGGCCCCGAGCTTCGGGTGCCCGGCGTATTTACCGAGGCGTGCACGGTCGATCAGCGACTGCGGGTGCTCGATGCGAAAACCCACCGAGAACGGCTTGGCTTCCATGAACACACCACGGCCGTGGAGCATGCGGAAGGTATCCCGGGCGCTGTGGCCGAGGGCGAGAATCACGTGTCTGGAGTGAATCTGTTCGCCGCCATCGAGCTCGACGCCGACCAGTTGGCCATCCTCGATCAGTACGTCGGTGACGCGCTGCTGGAAGCGCACTTCGCCGCCCAATGCGCGAATCTGCTCACGCATGTTTTCCACTACACCGGTCAAGCGGAACGTACCAATGTGCGGTTTGCTGACGTAGAGAATTTCGTCCGGCGCGCCGGCTTTGACAAACTCGTGCAGGACTTTGCGGCCGATGAACTTCGGATCCTTGATCTGGCTATAGAGCTTGCCGTCGGAAAACGTCCCGGCGCCGCCTTCACCAAACTGAACGTTGGACTCGGGATTGAGCACGCTTTTGCGCCACAGGCCCCACGTGTCCTTGGTGCGCTGACGCACTTCGGTGCCGCGCTCGAGGATGATCGGCTTGAAGCCCATCTGCGCCAGCAACAGCCCGGCGAAAATCCCGCATGGCCCGAACCCTACGACTACCGGGCGTTGTGCCAGGTCGGCAGGCGCCTGGCCAACCGGTTTGTAACTGACGTCCGGCGCTACGTTGACGTTGCGGTCGTCGGCGAACCTGTGCAGCAACGCCGCCTCGTCGCGAACGTTGAGATCAATGGTGTAGATGAAGCACAGTTCTGAGGATTTTTTGCGCGCATCGTAGCTG
>JALYPE010000101.1 GCA_030856525.1 Pseudomonadota bacterium
ACTGGGCTCAGGCCCGTCGTACCAAGTTCACCAATGATCTGATGGATCTGGAAGAGCTCGGCCCGCTGGTGAACCGCGTCGGTTCCGACTCCTCGAGCATGGACAACATGCTTGAGCTGATGGTCACCGGTGGCATCGACCTGTTCCGTGGCGTGCGGATGATCATTCCGCCTGCGTGGCAGAACGTCGAAACCATGGACCCGGATCTGCGTGCGTTCTACGAATACAACTCGATGCACATGGAACCGTGGGACGGCCCGGCGGGCGTGGTCATGACCGACGGTCGTTACGCGGTGTGCCTGCTCGACCGTAACGGTCTGCGTCCGGCGCGCTGGGTGACCACCAAAAACGGTTTCATCACCCTGGCGTCGGAAATCGGTGTCTGGAATTACCAGCCGGAAGATGTGATCGCCAAGGGCCGCGTTGGTCCAGGCCAGATCTTTGCCGTGGATACCGAGACCGGCCAGATCCTCGACACCGACGCCATCGACAAC
Source organism: Pseudomonadota bacterium (assembly GCA_030856525.1). Classification (GTDB taxonomy): domain Bacteria; phylum Pseudomonadota; class Gammaproteobacteria; order Pseudomonadales; family Pseudomonadaceae; genus Aquipseudomonas. The sequence continues at coordinate 495 of JALYPE010000101.1, forward strand.
CGCTTGAAGTCCCGTCATCCGTACAAGCAATGGCTGCGCAAGAATGCCCTGCGCATTCAGGCGACCATGGAAGACAACGACCACGGTTCGGCTTTCTATGATGTCGACCAGCTCAAGCAGTACATGAAGATGTATCAGGTCACGTTCGAAGAACGCGACCAGGTGCTGCGTCCGCTTGGCGAGCAAGGTTACGAAGCGGTCGGCTCCATGGGCGACGATACGCCGATGGCCGTGCTGTCCCAGCGCGTGCGCACGCCGTATGACTATTTCCGGCAGCAGTTCGCGCAGGTCACCAACCCGCCGATCGATCCGCTGCGTGAAGCCATCGTCATGTCGCTGGAGATTTGCCTCGGTGCCGAGCGCAATATTTTCCAGGAATCGCCGGAACACGCTTCGCGCGTGATCCTCAGCTCGCCGGTTATTTCCCCGGCCAAGTGGCGCTCGCTGATGAACCTCGATCGTCCGGGCTTTGAACGCCAGGTCATCGACCTCAACTATGACGAGAGCGTCGGCCTCGAAGCTGCGGTGCGCAATGTCGCCGACCAGGCTGAAGAAGCCGTTCGCGCCGGTCGTACCCAGATCGTTTTGAGTGACCGTCATATTGCCCCGGGCAAGTTGCCGATCCACGCTTCCCTGGCCACCGGCGCGGTGCATCACCGTCTGACCGAAAAAGGCCTGCGTTGCGACTCCAACATCCTCGTGGAAACTGCGACTGCTCGCGATCCGCATCATTTCGCCGTGTTGATCGGTTTCGGCGCCTCGGCGGTCTATCCGTTCCTCGCGTACGAAGTGTTGGGTGACCTGATCCGCACCGGCGAAGTGCTGGGCGACCTCTACGAGGTGTTCAAGAACTACCGCAAAGGCATTACCAAAGGCCTGCTGAAAATCCTCTCGAAGATGGGTATCTCCACCATTGCTTCGTACCGGGGTGCTCAGCTCTTCGAGGCCATCGGCCTGTCCGAAGAAGTCTGCGACCTGAGCTTCCGTGGCGTGCCGAGCCGCATCAAGGGTGCACGGTTCGTCGATATCGAAGCCGAGCAGAAAGCGCTCGCCGCCGAAGCCTGGAGCCCGCGCAAGCCGATCCAGCAGGGCGGTCTGTTGAAGTTCGTCCACGGTGGCGAATATCACGCCTACAACCCGGACGTGGTCAACACCCTGCAAGCTGCGGTGCAGCAGGGCGACTACGGCAAGTTCAAGGAATACACGGCGCTGGTGGACAACCGTCCGGTGTCGATGATCCGCGACCTGTTCAAGGTCAAAACCCTCGACACCGCGCTGGATATCAGCGAGATCGAACCGCTGGAGTCGGTGCTCAAGCGCTTCGACTCTGCCGGCATCTCGTTGGGCGCGCTGTCGCCGGAAGCTCATGAAGCCCTGGCTGAAGCGATGAACCGCCTCGGCGCGCGTTCCAACTCCGGCGAAGGCGGCGAAGACCCGGCGCGTTACGGCACCATCAAGAGCTCGAAAATCAAGCAGGTCGCGACCGGCCGTTTCGGGGTGACCCCGGAATACCTGGTCAACGCTGAAGTGCTGCAGATCAAGGTCGCTCAGGGCGCCAAGCCGGGTGAAGGTGGACAGCTGCCGGGCGGCAAGGTCAACGGTCTGATCGCCAAGCTGCGCTATGCGGTGCCGGGCGTGACGTTGATTTCGCCGCCGCCGCACCATGACATCTACTCGATCGAAGACTTGTCGCAGTTGATTTTCGACTTGAAACAAGTCAATCCGCAGGCGCTGGTCTCGGTGAAACTGGTCGCAGAAGCGGGCGTCGGCACCATCGCGGCCGGTGTGGCCAAGGCTTACGCAGACTTGATCACCATTTCCGGCTACGACGGCGGCACCGGTGCATCGCCGCTGACCTCGATCAAATACGCGGGCGCACCGTGGGAACTCGGCCTCGCTGAAACCCACCAGACCCTGCGCGGCAACGACTTGCGCGGCAAGGTTCGGGTGCAGACCGACGGCGGCCTGAAAACCGGCCTCGACGTGATCAAGGCCGCAATCCTCGGTGCTGAAAGCTTTGGCTTCGGCACCGCGCCAATGATCGCGCTGGGCTGCAAATACCTGCGTATCTGTCACCTGAACAACTGCGCCACCGGCGTTGCGACTCAGAACGAGAAGCTGCGCAAGGATCACTACATCGGCACCGTCGACATGGTGGTGAATTTCTTCACCTACGTCGCCGAAGAGACCCGTGAGTGGCTGGCGAAACTGGGCGTGCGTTCCCTCGAAGAGCTGATCGGGCGTACCGATCTGCTGGAAATTCTCGAAGGCCAGACCGCCAAGCAGAATCACCTCGACCTGACACCGTTGCTCGGCAGCGATCACATCCCGGCGGACAAACCTCAGTTCTGCCAGGTTGAGCGCAACCCGCCTTTCGACAAAGGCTTGCTGGCCGAGGAGATGGTCGGTCTCGCCACGTCCGCGATCAATGACATGAGCGGCGCCGATTTCTCTCTGGATATCTGCAACTGCGACCGTTCGATCGGCGCGCGGATCTCCGGCGAAATTGCGCGCAAGCATGGCAACCAGGGCATGGCCAAGGCGCCGATCACTTTCCGCTTCAAAGGGACGGCCGGTCAGAGCTTCGGTGTGTGGAACGCGGGTGGCCTGCACATGTACCTGGAAGGCGACGCCAACGACTACGTCGGCAAGGGCATGACCGGCGGCAAGCTGGTCATCGTTCCGCCGAAGGGCAGCATCTACAAGACTCAGGACAGTGCCATCATCGGCAACACCTGCCTGTACGGCGCCACCGGCGGCAAACTGTTCGCGGCGGGCACTGCAGGTGAGCGTTTCGCGGTGCGCAACTCCGGTGCTCACACCGTGGTGGAAGGCACGGGCGATCACTGCTGCGAATACATGACCGGTGGTTTTGTCTGTGTGCTGGGCAAGACCGGTTACAACTTCGGCTCAGGCATGACCGGCGGTTTCGCCTACGTGCTCGATCAGGACAACACCTTCGTTGACCGGGTCAACCACGAACTGGTGGAAATCCAGCGGATCAGCGGCGAATCGATGGAAGCCTATCGCAGCCACCTGCAACACGTGCTGGACGAATACGTCGAGGAAACCGACAGCGAGTGGGGTCGTAACCTCGCTGAAAACCTCGATGATTATCTGCGCCGTTTCTGGCTGGTCAAGCCCAAGGCTGCCAACCTGAAATCGTTGCTTTCCAGCACTCGTGCCAACCCGCAGTGATATGCGCCTGAAGAGTTTGATGAGGTTTTAACAATGGCTGAACGTCTGAATAACGACTTCCAGTTCATCGATGTCGGGCGCAAGGATCCGAAGAAGAAACTGTTGCGTCAACGCAAAAAGGAGTTCGTGGAAATCTACGAACCCTTCAAACCCCAGCATTCGGCCGATCAGGCCCACCGCTGTCTGGGTTGTGGTAACCCGTATTGCGAATGGAAGTGCCCGGTGCACAACTTCATTCCGAACTGGCTCAAATTGGTGGCCGAGGGCAACATTCTTCAGGCCGCCGAGTTGTCGCACCAGACCAACACGCTGCCGGAAGTCTGTGGGCGCGTGTGCCCGCAGGACCGTCTGTGCGAAGGTGCCTGCACCCTCAACGACGGCTTCGGCGCGGTGACCATCGGTTCGGTCGAGAAGTACATTACCGACACGGCGTTCGCCATGGGCTGGCGCCCGGACATGTCCAAGGTCGTACCGACCGGCAAGCGTGTTGCGATCATCGGTGCCGGCCCGGCAGGCCTCGGTTGTGCCGACGTGCTGGTGCGCGGCGGTGTAACCCCGGTGGTGTTCGACAAGAACCCGGAAATCGGTGGTCTGCTGACCTTCGGCATTCCTGAGTTCAAGCTGGAAAAGACCGTGCTGAGCAATCGTCGCGAAGTCTTCACCGGCATGGGCATCGAGTTCCGCCTGAACACCGAAGTGGGCAAGGACGTGACCATCGAGCAATTGCTCGCCGAATACGATGCCGTGTTCATGGGCATGGGCACCTACACCTACATGAAGGGCGGCTTTGCCGGTGAGGATCTGCCGGGCGTGCATGACGCGCTGGACTTCCTGATTGCCAACGTCAACCGCAACCTGGGCTTTGAAAAATCGCCGGAAGATTTCGTCGATATGAAAGGCAAAAGGGTCGTGGTATTGGGCGGCGGCGACACGGCGATGGACTGCAACCGCACGTCGATCCGTCAGGGCGCCAAGTCGGTGACTTGTGCCTATCGTCGCGACGAAGCGAACATGCCGGGCTCGCGCAAAGAGGTGAAGAACGCCAAGGAAGAAGGCGTGAGGTTCCTCTACAACCGTCAGCCGATCGCCATTGTTGGTGAAGACCACGTCGAAGGTGTGAAGGTAGTCGAGACCCGTCTCGGCGAGCCGGATGCCCGTGGCCGTCGCAGCCCCGAGCCGATCCCAGGCTCTGAAGAGATCATCCCGGCCGACGCCGTGGTCATCGCCTTCGGTTTCCGTCCGAGCCCGGCTGCATGGTTCGAGCAGTTCGAGATCCAGACCGACAGCCAGGGCCGCGTCGTGGCGCCGGAGCAAGGTCAGTACAAGCACCAGACCAGCAACCCGAAAATCTTCGCCGGTGGCGATATGGTTCGTGGTTCTGACCTGGTGGTGACGGCGATCTTCGAAGGCCGTAATGCGGCTGAAGGGATTCTGGATTACCTGGGGGTCTAAAGACTCCGATCCTTGTAGGAGCCGGCTTGCTGGCGATGAA
>JALYPE010000148.1 GCA_030856525.1 Pseudomonadota bacterium
TTCGTAGGCTGCCGCGAGATAATCGATCTCGTGACGCACAACGGCCATTGCCCGATCCAGCCGCCGATACTCGACCAGGTCCAGCCCCAGCCGCTGCGAGTGACGCCAGGCACAGCGCTCGAGCCAGGTCACGTACACCGCGTTATTGGCGTGACCCAGACCGTCGATGTCCTCGGCAGCCACTTCCAAATCAATGATAAAAGGCGTTGCCCGATCCCAGCCCATGCCCCACTCCCGGTCAAATTATTGCGACCGGGGCAGTGTAACGGATACTCAGGCCGATTGGCGCGATTGCAGGCTGCGCCCCGACAGCAGTGATAACACGCCATCAATCACCCGGGGGTCGGCCAGCACGCGCTGATGCCCGCCCTCTTCCAGGCGCAGCAAACGGCTGTCGAACCAGGCCTCGTGAATCAGTTGAGACTCTTTGACCCCGACGAGTTTGTCGTCTTCGGCGTGAACGATCAGCCCGGGCATGTCGAGCTGATAATGCGCGACATCCAGCGTGGCGGCACGCATGCCGACATCGTTCTCGACCTGGCGGATGAACGCCGAACGCGCTTTCGGCGGCAACCGCACGTAGCGGGCAAAACCGCGCAACACGCCGAGAATTCGCGCCGGGGCGGCGATGGTCACCAGGGTTTCGGTGCGCAAGCCCAGTTGCACGGCAAGCATCGCACTGGCGCCGCCCATGGAGTGGCCGATGACTGCTTGCAGCGGTGGCAATTCGGCAGCGGCTTCGAGCATGGCCCGAGCGAACAGCACGACATTGGCTTCGCGGCCGGGTGAGCGACCGTGAGCCGGACCGTCCAGCGCAACCACGGTGTAGCCGGCGTCGACCAGTGCGGTGATGAGGCTGGCAAACTGCGTCGGCCGGCCTTCCCAACCGTGCATCAACAACACCGCCGGGCCTTGTCCCCAGCGCAAGGCCGAGAGCCCGAAACGCAGGGTGATGCGTTCGGATTTGGCCAGCAGCGGCAACTCCCAGTCACGGGGCGGCAGGTCTCGCGGCGTCATGAATGCCAGTCGCATTTTGCTCGCAACCAATTGCGGTGCAAACCAGCCCAAGGTGCCATTAACGCCACGAACCCACTTTAACGTGCCCATCGCTCCCACTCCTCAGGCCAATGCCTTCAGGTCATAGCACCGCCGATTTGGCGGCGCGCAGCAATCGATCGGATAACTCACCCGGCCCCAACGCGCGGGCCAGCGCCAAACCACCCACCATTAACGCCATGTCAGCCAAGGCTTTTTCGGTGTCTTCCGGGCTTGCCGCCAACTGCGCGACCATCAATTCAACGTGTTCATTCAAGGCCACGCGAAACGCATCCGGCAGACGGCCCAGCTCACCCACAGACGCGGGAATCGGGCATGCAGAATCGGAAGAATCGCGGTGCTTGCGTGAGAGGTAGAACGCAGCGACCAAGGCGCGACGCTCTTCGCCGGTCAAGTCGGCGTCCATATCGGCGATCAAGCCACGGCGGTGGCCGAGCAGTTGCTTGAACGCTTCCAGCATCATCGCGTCCTTGCTTTCGAAGTGTGCGTAGAAGCCGCCGACAGTCAGGCCGGCTGCTCCCATCACTTCGCCTACGCTCGGCTCGGCCGGACCGCGCTGAATCAACGCTGCACTGGCAGCCTTGAGAATGCGTTCGCGGGTTTGAGCTTTTTTATCGTTCATCGTTGCCTCCGAATATTACGATTAGAATATTATTCGCATAATAATTTTCCGCAAGTCATGGCTGTGACCGCTGGTCTGAAGAACAGTTTGAAAGATTGGGGGGATTTGGCCAAACGCCAGACAAACAAAAGGGCCATTCAATAATTGAATGACCCTTATAAAATCCCGCAGAGCGGGTAATCGTGGCGTCCCCTAGGGGACTCGAACCCCTGTTACCGCCGTGAAAGGGCGGTGTCCTAGGCCACTAGACGAAGGGGACGCAAAACCTTCTATACAACTGATCAGTGCTGAGAGCTGATCGATTCAAGGCCGGTGTGGCCAGACCTTGAACTGTAAATTGGTGGAGCTTAGCGGGATCGAACCGCTGACCTCCTGCATGCCATGCAGGCGCTCTCCCAGCTGAGCTAAAGCCCCGGATTTTTCGCCTCGCGGCGGAGCGACATTTTGCAATATCGCTTCTGTAAAACTGGCGTCCCCTAGGGGACTCGAACCCCTGTTACCGCCGTGAAAGGGCGGTGTCCTAGGCCACTAGACGAAGGGGACGCAAACCCTTCTATACACCAGATCAACGCTGATTGTTGATCGCTTCAAGACCGGTGTGGCCAGACCTTGAAGTGTAAATTGGTGGAGCTTAGCGGGATCGAACCGCTGACCTCCTGCATGCCATGCAGGCGCTCTCCCAGCTGAGCTAAAGCCCCTCATCGCTGAGGACGGGGCGAATCTTAATGGCGCTTTAGAAATGTGTCAAACTTATTTTCAACAATTTCCAAAGTTTTTTGCCGACATAACAATCACTTACCGCCCGCCCCCGTAATCTCGGGGTGATGCGTTCCCTGTAGCAGCTGCCGAAGGCTCGGGCCGCGTTCGGACGTTCGAGTGCGCAGCGGTCGCCTTACAGGCGCTCCGACCTTTCAGATAGATTGTGGCGCGGGCAAGGGGTTGCTGCGCAACCCGACGCAGCCTGCGGCAGCTGCTACGTGGGAACGGTGTAATTAGGTGGCGTTAAGTGGAGTCAGGCGATGTTCGCCAGCAGTTTTTCCCACTCCTTGTTTTCCTTCTTCGACACGCCACCGAGCAAGTCGATGGCCTGACGCAGACGGAAACGCGTCAGGTCCGGGCCGAGAATCTCCATCGCATCCAGCACGGATACCGAGCTGGCCTGGCCGGTGATCGAGGCGAACATCAGCGGCATGGCGTCACGCAGCTTCAGCTCCAGGGATTCAACCACTGCCTGAATCGTCGCAGTGATGCTGTCCTTCTCCCACTGACGCAGGCTTTCCAGCTTCCACAAAATCAACTGCATCAACTGACGAACCTGATCGCCCGAGAGCTTTTTCGATTCAAACAGCTTGGCGTCGGGATTCACGCCACCGGCAAAGAAGAACCCCGCCAGCGGTGCAACCTGGCTGAAGGTTTCAACGCGGCCTTGCACGTGCGGGGCGATTTTCATCATGTAGTCGGGGTTCAGTGCCCAGGTTTGCAGACGCGAGGCGAACTCTTCCACCGGCAGATCGCGCAGCCACTGACCGTTCAGCCACGACAGTTTCTCGATGTCGAAAATCGGCCCGCCTAGAGAGACGCGCTTGAGGTCAAAGTTGTCGACCATTTCCTGCAGCGAGAACTTCTCGCGCTCGTCAGGCATCGACCAGCCCATGCGGCCGAGGTAGTTGAGCATCGCTTCCGGCATGAAGCCCATACGCTCGTAGAACGTGACCGACGTCGGGTTCTTGCGCTTGGACAGTTTGCTCTTGTCCGGGTTACGCAGCAGCGGCATGTAGCACAGCTCTGGCTGCTCCCAGCCAAAGTACTCGTACAGCAGAATCAGTTTCGGCGCCGAAGGCAGCCATTCTTCGCCGCGCAACACGTGGGTAATACCCATCAAATGGTCATCGACCACGTTGGCAAGGAAGTACGTCGGCAGGCCATCGGTCTTCATCAGCACTTGCATGTCCATGCGATCCCACGGGATCTCGACGTCGCCGCGCAGCATGTCCGGAACCACGCAGACGCCCTCACTCGGCACTTTCATGCGAATCACGTGTGGCTCGCCAGCAGCCAGACGACGGGCGACTTCTTCCGCCGACAGAAGCAGCGCACGACCGTCATAACGCGGCGTTTCACCGCGAGCCTGTTGCTCGGCGCGCATCTGGTCCAGCTCTTCGGCGGTGCAGAAGCACGGGAAGGCATGGCCCATTTCGACCAGTTGCTGGCAGTACTTTTGATAAATATCGCCGCGCTCGCTCTGCCGATAAGGACCGTGCGGGCCGCCCACATCCGGGCCTTCACTCCAGTCGATGCCCAACCAGCGCAGCGCGTCGAAAATCTGCTGCTCGGACTCGCGGGTCGAACGCAATTGGTCAGTGTCTTCGATCCGCAGGATGAACTCGCCGCCGTGCTGCTTGGCAAAGCAATAGTTGAACAAAGCGATGTAAGCGGTACCTACGTGGGGGTCCCCGGTAGGCGATGGCGCGATGCGCGTGCGGACGGTGGTCATGGCAAGTCTCGAAATGAAGATAAAACAAAGCGCGAATGGTAACAGGCGTAGCCTGCCCGGCTCCAGTGAGCAGGGCATATATGCAGGGTTGCGTTAAAACACGTCGTCGTCGCGGGAAATTGGCGGTGGGGTCT
>JALYPE010000149.1 GCA_030856525.1 Pseudomonadota bacterium
GCACTTCCCCGAGTTGTTCGACCACGGTTCGCGCGGTGACCAGAAACAACTGCCCTGCCGCCGTCAGCTCGATCGGCGTGCGCGAGCGATTGACCAGCTGCAACCCCAGCGCAGCTTCAAGGCTGCGGATTCGCCGACTGAACGCCGGTTGCGTGACGAAACGTCGCTCGGCCGCCTGGGAGAAGCTGCGGGTGGCGGCCAGAGCACTGAAGTCCTCAAGCCATTTACTTTCCAGATTCATCACGCCCTCCCGGGACACGCACCAAATGAGGTCACACGCTCGCCGCGAACACGGCGTCACATGGGCATTATGCCGAATGTGCATAGGCCAGTGTTTAACAGCATTGGCCGAAAATTCTCTACAAGCCTAGCATTTGCAGTGTTCCGGCACAGACCGGGTTCTTATCGAGATGATTTCTATCATGTCCTCCGCTGCATCATTCCGCACAGAAAAAGACCTGCTTGGCGTACTCGAAGTACCGGCTCAAGCGTATTACGGCATCCAGACCCTGCGAGCGGTGAACAACTTCCGTCTCTCCGGCGTCCCGATTTCGCACTACCCGAAGCTGGTTGTCGGCCTGGCGATGGTCAAACAGGCCGCCGCTGACGCCAACCGCGAGCTGGGTCATCTGAGCGAAGCCAAGCACGCTGCCATCAGCGAAGCGTGTGCACGATTGATCCGCGGCGATTTCCACGAAGAGTTCGTGGTGGACATGATTCAAGGCGGCGCCGGCACTTCAACCAACATGAATGCCAACGAAGTCATCGCCAACATCGCGCTGGAGGCCATGGGTCACCAGAAGGGCGAATATCAATACCTGCACCCCAACAACGACGTGAACATGGCGCAGTCGACCAACGACGCCTACCCGACCGCGATCCGCCTGGGTCTGCTGCTGGGTCACGACGCGTTGCTGGCCAGCCTCGACAGCCTGATTCAGGCATTCGCCGCCAAAGGTGAAGAATTCGGCCACGTGCTGAAGATGGGCCGTACCCAGCTGCAGGATGCCGTGCCGATGACCCTCGGTCAGGAATTCCGTGCCTTCGCCACCACCTTGGGCGAAGACCTGGGGCGCTTGAAAACCCTCGCCCCGGAGCTGCTGACCGAAGTGAATCTGGGTGGCACCGCGATCGGCACCGGCATCAATGCCGACCCGCGTTATCAGCACCTGGCCGTTCAGCGTCTGGCTTTGATCAGCGGCCAACCGCTAGTGCCTGCCGCCGACCTGATCGAAGCCACGTCCGACATGGGCGCCTTCGTGCTGTTCTCCGGCATGCTCAAGCGCACCGCGGTCAAGCTGTCGAAGATCTGCAACGACTTGCGCCTGCTGTCCAGCGGCCCACGTACCGGCATCAACGAAATCAATTTGCCAGCGCGTCAGCCAGGCAGTTCGATCATGCCTGGCAAGGTCAACCCGGTGATCCCGGAAGCGGTTAATCAAGTCGCGTTCCAGATCATCGGCAACGACCTGGCGCTGACCATCGCGGCCGAAGGCGGCCAGCTGCAACTGAACGTGATGGAGCCGTTGATCGCGTTCAAGATCTTCGACTCGATCCGCCTGCTGCAACGCGCCATGGACATGCTGCGCGAACATTGCATCGTCGGCATCACCGCCAACGAAGCGCGCTGCCGTGAACTGGTCGAACACTCGATCGGCCTGGTCACCGCGCTGAACCCGTACATCGGCTATGAAAACGCCACCCGCATCGCCCGCATTGCGCTGGAAAGCGGCCGCGGCGTGCTGGAACTGGTGCGCGAAGAAGGCTTGCTCGACGAAGAAATGCTCGCCGACATCCTGCGCCCGGAAAACATGATTGCTCCGCGTCTGGTTCCGCTTAAAGCCTGAACCGACACGTTACCTGTAGCACCGCTCACCAGGTCGAGGGACTAGACACCTCTCACCTTTTGAGGGCTTGGGGATTTATTCCTCAAGCCCTTTTTTTTAACTTTTTGCAGGCTCGCGTGCCTGGATCGACTTCTGTGGGAGCATGGCTTGCCCGCGATGACAGCCTCAGGATCGCCATCGCGGGCGAGCCTTGCTCCCACAAAAGACCCATCCTCGAACCATCGCTCGCACCAACCCCGTGCAGACGGACGCCGCACTGATCGGTATAGTGCCGCCCCTCTTCGCATGAGCGGTCGTCGGTAACGAGGCTTTAACCCATGCGATACCCGAACTAATAACAAACCCGCGATTTGGAACCGGGACGAAACCTCTGCCTCGCCTGTTTTGCCGTGCGCAAACCGGTGTAACACCATGTTTCTGCCTATCCAGCTCTTGCTTACATAAAAAACAGCGAGGAATACTCCATGCTCGAAGTCATCAACGGCTTCCTCTCAGAGAAAGTACTGATCGTGCTCATTGTCGGGCTCGGTGGCTACTTCACGATCCGCTCGCGTTTCGTACAACTGCGCCACTTTTTCCACATGTTTGCGGTGTTCCGCGACAGCCTGAAAAGCAGCGCCGGTCAGCTCAGCTCGTTTCAGGCGCTGATGCTCAGCCTTGCCGGTCGCGTCGGTGCGGGCAACATCGCCGGCGTCGGCATCGCCGTCACCATGGGTGGCCCGGGCGCGGTGTTCTGGATGTGGGTGACCGCGCTGGTCGGCATGTCCAGCAGCTTCTTCGAATGTTCCCTCGGCCAGCTCTACAAACGCTGCGACAGCGACGGCAGTTACCGCGGCGGTCCTTCCTATTACATTCAGCATGGTTTGCAAAAACGCTGGCTGGGCATGGTCATGGCGTTCCTGTTGCTGGTGACCTTCGGGTTTGCCTTCAACGGCCTGCAATCTCACGCGGTGACTCACTCGCTGCAGGATGCCTTCAAACTTGACCCGAACTACACCGGTGCGGCGCTGGCGGTGTTGCTGGGTCTGGTGTTCTTCGGCGGGATCAAGCGCATCGCCAAGGTCGCAGACCTGCTGGTGCCGGTAAAAACCCTGGTGTACATCGGTGTGACGGTTTACGTGATCGTGCTGCAATTCGATCAGGTTCCGGCGATGCTGATGACGATCGTCAAAAGCGCGTTTGGCCTGGATCAGGCGTTCGGCGGGCTGATCGGTAGCGCGATCATCATGGGCGTGAAGCGTGGCGTGTTCGCCAACGAAGCGGGTCTGGGCAGTGCGCCGAACGTGGCCGCGGTGGCGTCGGTCGAGCACCCGGTGGCTCAGGGAGTGGTTCAGGCGTTCAGCGTGTTCCTCGATACCTTCGTGATCTGCACCTGCACCGCATTGTTGATTCTGCTCTCGGGTTTCTACACCCCGGGCTTCGAAGGCGACGGTATTGCCCTGACGCAGAACTCGCTGGCCGCCGTGGTCGGTGACTGGGGTCGCAGCTTCATCTCGGTGGCGCTGTCGCTGTTCGTGTTTACCTCGATCCTCTACAACTACTACCTGGGCGAGAGCAACCTGCGCTTCCTGATCGGTGAGAACCGGGCAGCACTGATGGCTTATCGCGCCCTGGTACTGGTGCTGATCTATTGGGGCGCCATCGAAAACCTTGGCACAGTGTTCGCGTTTGCCGACATCACCATGACCATGCTGGCGTTCGTCAACCTGATCGCACTGTTCCTGCTGTTCAAGATCGCCATGCGCGTGCTGCGTGACTACGATGACCAGCGCGCCGCTGGCATCAAGACGCCGGTGTTCGATTCGAGCAAATTCCCGGATCTGGACCTGGACCTGAACGCCTGGCCGGCCAACCCGCCCGCTGCTGCAGCCAAGGCCGAAGCCGAGCCTCAAGGCGTACCCGCAGCGCAACGCTGATCGGTTAGAGTGCGCAAAATCCCTGTGGGAGCGGGG
>JALYPE010000283.1 GCA_030856525.1 Pseudomonadota bacterium
GTGTGGTCCGCCTTATCGCGCAGGGAGATTTTACGGTTGCTCCGCAACCGGACGCAGGCTGCGCCAGCTGCTACAGGGCTACGTGCCGGCCGGACGCAGACTGCGTCAGCTGCAACAAGATCTCCAACCTTCAGGCATAGCAGCGCAGCGCAGCAGAAGGCACAAACGCCTCCAGCTCATCCTCGACCGCTTCAATGATTCGTTCGACATCCGCAGCATTCATCACCGTCGCACACGGAATACCGGCAATGGCGATCATGGTCTCGCCACTGGCACGGTCAAACAGACGGGCAATCATGCTGCCCGGCGCATCCATGCTCGCCTCGAATCCCATAGGATGAAAATGCCAGCGCATCAGCTGGCAGGCGTTAGGAAAGGTAACTTTGTTGCTGAAGCCCTTGTTCATGTGTGGCCCGCCTGCATCATCGAGCGCTTCCATTAGCTCATGTTAGGAGGGAAGAGCCTTCAATGGCTCAACCGGTGACTGCTGTTAAAAGTAGCATCTGCATGTGAAATAAATGTGGATTTCTCAGGCCGTTTGGCGATTGGTTCCGTTATTTTTGATCCGGGTCACAGCGTGACATCGTCTATCAAAAGGACATTGTCGATTGATCGTTGATCGGGGCTGCGAATTTCGGCAAGCTCGGGTTTTCCGTACAGAGCCGCCTATGCACGTCGATGATGATGGCCCGCTGCAGACCGAGGCCACGCGCGAAACCGTCATGCGCTATCACTTGCGCTGGAAACATCGGGACCTGGACGGGGTCATGGCGCTGTATCACCCCCAGGTTCAATACAACGACTTCTTCCAGGACCGTGTCATGAGCCTGGATGAATTGCGCGAGTACGTGCGCAGCAGCATGCCGCGGGATCCTGACGAAGCCCTTGAACATTCGGACCGAATTCGTCTGGACGGTAACACGGCGTTCATTCAATACCGCATCACCCTGCGTGGTGGTGAAGGGCTGGTGTCGTTCCGTGCCAGCGAGGCGATTACCGTGCGAGACGGCTTGATCTGGCGAGTCAACGAATACGCATCCCTGGTGCATGAGCATCACGTCGGAAGCAGTGCCGCCGCCAAGCGCCCAGCGGTCAGCCGCCTGGGGTTGTCGCCACGCCAGTTGAGCTTCATGGCGGATGATCTGCAGCAGTATTTTCAGAGGCAGCAGCCGTATCTTGACCCTGCGCTCGACCTGCAACGGGTGGCCAAGGAGAGCGGGTACAGCCGCAATCAGATTTCCTATCTGCTCAACCAGGTGCTCGGTCAGAGCTTCTATCGCTACGTCAACCAGGCGCGGTTGCAGCACTTGCTTGCGGCGCTGGACACGGCCACGCCGCCGGTGTGCATCGACGACCTGGCCTTCGCCGCCGGCTTCAATTCCTTGTCGGCGTTCTACAGCGGCTTTCGCCAGCACACCGGGCAGTCGCCAAAGGCTTACCTCAAACAAATTTCTTTGCGTGCACGCGCGCAAGACAATCCCTGAGACCACGCACTAGGATCGACGCCATCGAAGTTTGATTGATGGAGTCGGGCATGTCGGCGTGGCGCAATATCAGTTTATGGATGGACCAACTCGACGAGCCGTTAAGTGCACGTCCGACCCTGGAGCAGGACCTGGATGTCGACGTCGCGATCATCGGCGCCGGCTATACCGGGCTCTGGACCGCTTACTACCTCAAACGCCTGGCCCCCGGCCTGAACATCGCCATCATCGAAGCGCAGACCGCCGGTTTCGGGGCGTCCGGGCGCAACGGTGGCTGGTTGATGGGCAACATCCTTGGCGAAGACCGTCTGCTCGCCGATCTGTCGCCACACCAGCGGCGTGCTTCCTACGAACTGTTGCACAGCATCCCCGATGAAGTGGAAGTGGTGCTTGAGCGTGAAGGCATCGCCTGCGATTACCGCAAAGGCGGGGCGCTTTACTGCGCTGCACGCTATCCCGAGCAAGAAACCAGCCTGCGCCAATACCTCGACAAACTCTACAGCCAAGGTCTAACCGAGCACGATTATCGCTGGCTCGACCGTGATCAACTGGCGCAACAGGTC
>JALYPE010000172.1 GCA_030856525.1 Pseudomonadota bacterium
GCGCCTGTTGGGCTTCACGCCGACCTCGAACGCGATGAACGCGCCGCAATTGACCGTGACCCTCGCCGAGCTGAAGTATCAGTCGCCCAAAGAAGGCATGTACGTGACTGAGGCGACCATTGGCGCGACGTTCCGCTCCGATGTGCAGAACGCCAATCGCCGCTACAGCGGCCGTTACGGTGCTTCGCTGGACCAGCGTTTCGGCATGGCGCCGAACCAGGAAACCAACACCAAGCTGGTGAGTGACGTCTTGAGCGACGCGCTGACTCGCCTGTTCAAGGACCCGACGGTAGGTCAGGTTCTCGCCGAGTAATGCTACGCCCCGTAGGAGCTGCCGGAGGCTGCGATCTTTTCATCTTGATTTACGGCGGCATTGTAAGCTCGCTGATCAAGATCTAAAGATCGCAGCCTTGGGCAGCTCCTACAGGGTGTGTGTTATCAAGCAGCCTGCGAGTAGAAATCGAGGACACTGACTCCGGTCAGCAAATCCATCTCTGGCAAATCCGCATGCTGGTGCCCGCCCAGCGCGCAGTAAACCAGCCAGTTGCGATCCTGAACGTTGAAGGCGAGGCTGCCGACCAACGCCTGTTGTTCGTCATTTTGTGCGATGAGGTAAAGGCGGTCCTGGTTTTCGGCGTGTAGCATGGTGATGTCCGTGTCGTTTTCGAAGGGCGCAGACTGGCGCACTCAGATTACGCTGCCGTGACACAGAGCAACATTCTGTCGGATGTTTCGCTATTTTTTGTCGGAAATGCACGGCGCGTGGGCAGGCTTTCGATAGAATCCGCGCCTCGGTCGCTCCTCTGGCGTCCGCCACTCAGGTTCTGCCGAGGTTTGAGATGTCGCTGCATTTGATCACGCTGTTTACTGCCCATCCCGCCAAATTGATCAACCTGCTCGCCCTGTTTCTGGCATTCCCAGGCAGTTGGCTGCTGCATGCCACACGTCAACGTGAGCAGCGCGCGCTGGCCAGTCTTCAGGCTCAGCGTCAGAGTCGGCCCAGTGAAGAGCCCGTGCTGGATTGGGCGACCCTGCGCATGAACCGGTTCTTCTACCGCTTCGGCTTTGCCTGCCTGGCCGTGGCGCTGCTGGTGTCGTGGATCAGCACCCGGGTTTGAATCCCGCTTTAAGCAAAAGGATTGTCCGAACGCAGCACGCGCCTGCGGCACCTCCTTAGGCGCACACAAATCCTTGTGGCGAGGGGACTTGTCGGAATGCCGCACCACCCCGTTGGGTCGCGCAGCGGCCCTGATTTTTGCGGTTACTCAGTTGAATCGGTTGGCGACTGCTTCGCAGCCGAACGGGGTGGTGCGGCATTCCGATAAATCCCCTCGCCACAGGGGGCCGCTTCGCAGCCCGAACGGGGTGGTGCGGCATTCCGATAAATCCCCTCACCACAGGGGGCCGTTGTCGTATCCAGCAAAACCTACAGCGCCAGTCCGGCCTTCACCCGGTACTGATTGCGCACCGGCGTCGCGTATTGCTGCACCATGAACGGACGGTGTTCCGACGGGCATTCAGCCAGGCGACGCTGCCATTCTTCTTGCGCCTTGGCCAGTTCGTCCGCCTCGAACACCTCGGCGGCCAGTGGTACCAGCAACTGCGGGTCGGCATCTTTCCACTGCGCATAAGCCAGGTAATGCACCGGAAACAGGCGATACCCACCAAGAATCTGCTTGTCCATCTCGATCGCCAACAACTTGGTGTCTTCGAACAGCTCAGTGATCGGCGCTGCGAAATTCACATGCACACGACCTTTGTAGCCGGTGATGCCCTTGGCGATGCTTACATCGTCCTCGCCTGGCACCTTGGTATAAGTGCCGGTGGTGGCGCGGATGTACAATTCGCGCGCCTTGGCCTGATCGCACGGATCGTATTCATAGCTGATCGACACCGGGGTCACGTTGAGCGAGCGAATGACTTCACCGAACGGCTCGTCCTTGCGGCTCATGTGGAACATTTTCAGGATCGCCGACTCGGTGCGGTCGTCGCCATCCTTGGCCCGGCCTTCCGCCTGGGCGATCCAGATCGAAGCGCAGTCGTTGCGGATCGAGTGGTTGATGTACGCCGAAAGCAGCTGATAGGCCGCCATTTTCTCGCGTCGACCACTGATAGAGCGGTGCACGATGAAGCTCTTGTTCAGGCGCATCAGGTCGCTGACGAAAGGCTTCTGCAACAGGTTGTCACCAATCGCAATACGCGGCGTCGGCAAACCGGCGTGGTACACGGCATAGTTGACGAAGGCCGGGTCCATGACGATGTCGCGGTGGTTGGCGATGAACAGGTAGGCACTGCCGGATTTGAACTGCTCGACGCCGGTATAGGTCACGCCGTCGGTGGCACGTTCAATAGTGTGGTCGACGTAATATTCGACCTTGTCCTGCAACGTTGCCACCGAGGTGATGCCGGCAAACTCACGGCGCAGTTTATGAGCTATAAGAGGTTTGAGCATCCAGCCGAAGGCCCCGGCATAACGCGGGAAGCGGAAGTGGATGAGGATGTCTAGAAATGCCTTGTCGCCGAGCAGCCGGTTCAATACCGCTGGGACTTCGCTGTCGTCGTAAGGTCGGATGGCATCGAATTCGCCCATCATGCTCTCTTGTTAGAAACGGCTAGGGTAAGTAAAGGTTTTTGATCGAAAACCAACAGGGCACGGTCTGAAAAGTGGGCCAGACAAAAATAGCCCTGCAAATAGACCGGCGATTATACGCACAAGTCACCTGGGAGACCGCGATGCTGGAAACTGCGCAGTATGAATGTCCGTGTTGTGGTGAGGAGGTCGAGACATCTGTCGACCTGTCGGGGGGAGATCAGACGTATATCGAGGACTGCCAGGTGTGCTGTCGGCCAATAAAGTTTGTGTTGCAGGTGCATGACGAGGAATGGCATCTCGAAGTGTTCAGCGAAAACGAATAAGGGGCGGCTATGCAGCGGATTTACGAGCCGGAAAACCTGATGGAAGGCGAGTTGCTGCAAGGCATGCTCGCCAGCGAGGGCATCGAAGCGCATCTGGCCGGGCGCGATCTGGTCGGTGCCACTGGCGAGCTGCCGATGTTTGGCCTGTTGGGCTTGTCGGTCGATAACGACCAGGCTGACTACGCCCGGGAACTGATCGCTGCGTACAATGCGGCGCTGCCGCTACCCGGGGAAGAACCGGAAAGCTTCCCCGGCACGCTGGTCTGTTAGGCTGACGTTCGTTTTATCAAGAGTCGTGTTGCCCCATGTGTGGACGTTATGCCCTGTTTCGCTGGAACCCCGCCTTCGCGGCCCTGCCTGGCTTCCCTGCCGACCAGCAGGCCCAGTGGAACATTTCTCCCAACGATTCGGTCTTGATGCTGCGAGCCGGTGCTGACGGCCAGCGCGAGTTGGCCCGCGCGCGTTGGGGTTTGACGCCGCCATGGCTGACCGATTTATCGCGCACCCCGGCCCATGCCCGCGCTGAAACCGTTTCCGAGCAACCGATGTTCCGTCAGGCATTGCGCGAGCGGCGCTGCCTGCTGCCGGCCAATGGTTTTTACGAATGGCGCGGCACTGTGCGCAAACGTCCTTACTGGCTGACGCCGGGGGAGGGCTCGACGTTGTTTTTTGCCGCCATCTGGGAAGCGTATCCAGTGCAGGAACAGGTGTGGCTGAGCACGGCAGTGATTACCCAGGCGGCTTCAAATCAACGGCGCCCGTTGATTCTTGATGAGGCCGGGCAGCAAGCGTGGCTTTATCCGCAAACGCCGTTGCATACCTTGCAGGCGTTGCTGTTTGATGAACCTGCTGCGTTGCGCGAGCGGGTGTTGGCCAATTTGGTGAATGATCCGAAGCTCAATGGGCCGGAGTGCCTGACGCCGGGTTGATGGGTTGCCGGGGTTAACGCTAACGCGGGCAAGTCGGGTCACGATGGGTAAGCAGGACCTCGCTACAATCCTGCACATCGGAAATATTTAACCCGCACCGCGGGAGCTTTTCCTCAAATGAAAGTCTCAATATCAGTTGTATCTGGCGCCGATACCATTCCGCGCCTAGGATACCCGGCAAGTTTTCAGGGAGTTTATTGATGAACAAGCGATTGGTTTTGTGTGCACTGAGCGCAAGTCTGCTGCTCGCCGGCTGTCA
The DNA here is from genome assembly GCA_030856525.1 of Pseudomonadota bacterium. Taxonomy (GTDB): domain Bacteria; phylum Pseudomonadota; class Gammaproteobacteria; order Pseudomonadales; family Pseudomonadaceae; genus Aquipseudomonas. The sequence continues at coordinate 4,105 of JALYPE010000172.1, forward strand.
GTCGGTCAACACCACCAGCGGCGGCGCCGTCGGCGTTGAGCGTAAACAGTACATGTTCAGCATGTTGTCCACGGATCAGGTCAATCAGATGTACGCCCAGTCTTATCATAAGACTGTGGGCGAGGCGACCAGCAAGGGCGTGTTGGACAAGACCAGCACTGAAGCCAAGCGCGTACAGGCCATCTCCAATCGACTGATTGCCCAGGCGCCGATCTTCCGTCCTGACTCTGCTCAGTGGAAATGGGAAGTTAATCTGATCAAGAGTGACGAGCTCAACGCCAACTGCGGCCCTGGCGGCAAGATCATTTTCTATACCGGCCTGATCGACAGCCTGAAACTGACAGACGATGAGATCGCGGCCATCCTCGGCCACGAAATCGCCCACGCCCTGCGCGAGCACGGTCGCGAAGCGATGTCCAAAGCCTACGGAATTGAAATGGCCAAGCAGGGCGCTGGCGCCTTGTTCGGTCTGGGCCAGGGCAGCCTGGCGCTGGCCGACACCGTGGCCAACTACGGCATGACCTTGCCGAACAGCCGTTCCAACGAGAACGAAGCCGACCTGATCGGCCTGGAACTGGCCGCTCGCGCCGGTTACAACCCGAACGCTGCCATTACCTTGTGGAACAAGATGGCAAAGGCCTCGGAAGGTTCGCCACCGGAGTTCATGAGCACTCACCCGGCATCGAGCAGTCGTATTGCCTCGCTGCAGGCAGCGATTCCCAAGGTGATGCCGTTGTACGAAAAAGCGCCTAAATCCTGAGCCAGTGGTCGTTCCCACGCTGGGCGTGGGAACGACCGATTTGCAGCGGTTAAACCCAACCACTGCTCTGCATTGCTTTGTACACCGCGACAATCGCCAGAATCAGGAATGCCGAGGCGGCCAGTCGGCGGATCAGCGTCAGCGGCAATTTTTCTGCTGCAAAATTACCCGCCAGCACCACCGGCACGTTGGCAATCAACATGCCGACCGTGGTGCCGATAATCACCAGCCAGAGATCCGGATATTGCGCGGCAAGCATCACTGTCGCAATCTGAGTCTTGTCGCCAATTTCTGCGAAAAAGAACGCAATCAGGGTGGTCAGAAAAGGCCCGAACTTGCGTGCGGTGCTGGCTTCGTCGTCATCCATCTTATCCGGTACCAGGGTCCACAACGCTGTCGCGGCGAAACTGATGGCGAGTATCCAGTGCAGCATCACGCTCGAGAAAAACCCACCGACCCAGGCGCCTACCGCACCGGCAGCCGCATGGTTAGCCAGGGTCGCGGCGACGATGCCGGCGATGATAGGCCAAGGTTTGCGAAAGCGAGCAGCGAGAATGAGCGCGAGCAGTTGCGTCTTGTCGCCGATCTCGGCCAAGGCAACGACAGCGGTGGGAACGAGTAGAGAATCCAGCATCAGGGTTTTTCCTAAGGGGCGGGTCGACACGGCTATGACACGTACGACCTCCCCGCCCCGGGTAAGGTGTTCGTGTCATAGGTCTTGTCAAACCCTGCGAACCGTCTGATGCGGACGCTGGGGTCGCATACGCCATGGTCTGTTGACCAAGTATGTTGACGTATGCCGGACGAGCATGGCGCTCGTGGGAGACTACTCCCCTAGGACGGAGCGGATTCTGCCTAGGCGAATCCTGTTAGGCAAGCACTTATTTTTCAACCGCGTTTGGCACGGTAGATCCGAAAACCCTGACCTTCGGCCTTGATTGCGCAGATGCCCAAGTGCTCTTCAATCAATGGCTGATATTTCAGAAAACTATTCGCAACCAAGCGAAGTTCGCCGCCGTTTTTCAGATGTTTGGCTGCTTTTCGCAGCAGGTTCTCAGTGGCGAAATAATCGGTGTGGACGCCGACATGGAACGGCGGGTTGCTCAAAATCGCACTCAAACCCATTGGCGCTGCGTCGATTCCGTCACCGGTAATCACCTCTGCTTCCAGGCCATTGGCGGCCAGTGTCAGGCGGCTGCTGGCGGCAGCAAAAGCATCCACGTCAAGCAATGTCACCTGGTTATGCGGGTAGCGCCGTTTAACTGCCGCACCCAAAACCCCTGCGCCACAGCCAAAGTCAAGCAGATGGCCACTGGGTAATTTGTCCAGATGTTCAAGCAAAAGCGCGCTGCCACGGTCGAGGCGGCCATGGCTGAACACGCCTGGCAGACTGATGACGGTCAGCGGGCCTTCCGCCAGTGGCAACTCGTAGGTCTGAGCCAGGCTTTCCAGGGATTTCGCCTTTGGTGCATCGGCCACCGTGACTTGCCAAAGCTGGCAATGGCGTGCGCTGTCGAGCTTGCGCGGCTTGCCGAACTGACTCAGTTGCTTGGCTGCGCCTTCGATGCCGCTGCGCTTTTCGCCCACCAGGTACAGCTCACGACCGGCGAGCCGCGAGGCAAGGGCATTGAGAATGTAGTCGGTGAGGTCCTTGGATTTCGGCAGAAAAACCACGGCGCTGTCGAACTCGCGCTCGGGTGCGGTCACGCCGAAATGGCTGCGCTCGACGAATCGGGCGTCCAGCGCTGCTTGATCGCCGGCATGCCAGCACCAGCCATGCGCATCGGGCAGGCGCCCGAGCAAATCGTCGGCGGGCAAACCGGCGAGTAACACCGAACCCTGGAATAAACCGGCCTGACGAAGCAGTACTTCACTGCGCGGATCCATACTGTGCTCCCTGAAAAAAGTGCCGCAGTCTATCAACTGACGACCCGCAGCGCTGTACCGCTGAAAAAGCCCTGAGCATTTTCGGTCAATTGGCCAACGATTCGCTGCCGCGCTTCACGACTGCCCCAGGCGTTGTGCGGAGTGACAATCAATCGAGGGATGTCATTGGCCAGCAGCGGATTGCCGGCGGTGGGCGGTTCGACGCTGAGCACGTCCGTTGCGGCGCCGCCGAGGTGCCCGTTGCGCAAGGCATCGGCCAGCGCCTGTTCGTCGATCAGGCCACCGCGCGCCGTGTTGACCACGAACGCGCCGGGTTTCATCGACGCCAGTTCACGGGCACCGATGAAGTGGCGTGTGTGGTCGTTGAGCGGGCAGTGCAGGGTCAGCGCATCGATTTGTGGCAGTAGTTCGTCCAGTGGCAAGCGGT
>JALYPE010000190.1 GCA_030856525.1 Pseudomonadota bacterium
ATGATGAGCACACCGTACGCATGCTGTTGGTTGAGGTGCTGGACGAGTTGGGCTATCACGTCATTGAAGCAGCGGACAGTGCCGAAGGGCTTAGAATCCTGCGTTCAGGGGTACGGATTGATTTGCTCATCTCCGATGTGGGTTTGCCGGGTGGCATGAACGGGCGGCAGATGGCAGACGCTGCCCGAGAAGTTCGTCCTGGGCTGAAGACCCTCTTTATCACGGGCTACGCCGAGACAGCTGCCATTGCCCAGGGCGATCTGGAGCCGGGGATGCACGTGCTGACCAAGCCCTTTGCGATTGATGCGCTGGTGTCGCGAGTGCGCAGGTTGATGGGCGGATGAATGCGTAACGCAGACGCTGCGGCGCTTTAAGATATCCGTAGGAGCAAGCTTGCTCGCGATGGAGGCCTGACAGCCAACCTGATCTCGCAGATCCTCTAAACCCCGCAGGCGCCTAGCCTGCCCACGAACACCTTTGAATATCCTGAAGACCGCAGCGGTTTTTTTAGCCTGTCTGCCGAGCAGGTGCTTTATACGATGAACCATGCGCAGGATGATTTAGTCCTTGCCCATGATGATTTTCTGCCGCTGCTGGAGCAAATTCATGGCGGACTGACGACCGTCAAAGGCTACATCCAACTGAGCGACGAGACGGCCAAGGCAACGACTTTGCCCGTAGTGGGCGAGTACGAGCAGTTGCTGTCCCAATCCCCCGCGACTTATGACTTCCCCGATTTTGACGAGAACTCGGTTGCCACCGTGTTCTACACAACAGGCACGACCGGTAACCCGAAGGGTGTGTTCTTCAGCCATCGTCAGCTGGTGCTGCATACCCTGGCTATGGTGGGCACTTTTAGTGCCTATCAAGGGTTGCCGCTGCTTCGCTCTGACGATGTCTATATGCCAATCACCCCAATGTTCCACGTACACGCCTGGGGAGTGCCCTATGTGGCGACGTTGATGGGGGTGAAACAGGTTTATCCGGGACGCTATGAACCCAATACCCTGGTTCGTCTCTACCGGCAGGAGAAGGTTACGTTCAGCCACTGCGTGCCAACCATTCTGCAGATGATTCTGGGTTGCCCCGAGGCAGCCGGGACGGACTTTAGTCGCTGGAAGATGCTCTTGGGCGGGAGTGCCCTGGCACTTGGCACCGCAAGTCAGGCGGCAGCAACTGGCATGCAGGTATTCAGCGGTTACGGTATGTCTGAAACCTGCCCGATTTTATGTGCAACTTATCTGCGCGCTTCTGAGCTTGAACAGTCAATGGAGGAGCAGCTACCGCTCAGGATCAAAACCGGAGTACCAGCTGCAATGGTCGACCTGAAGATCGTCGACGCCTGTGGCAAGGACGTTTTGCACGACGGGGAGTCGATGGGGGAGGTGGTGGTACGTGCGCCCTGGTTGACTCAGGGCTACCTGCATGACCCGGAAAAAGGTGCCGAACTCTGGGAGGGGGGCTGGCTGCACACCGGCGATATCGGATCTATCGATGCGCGCGGCGTATTGGAAATCAAGGACCGTATCAAAGATGTGATCAAGACTGGCGGCGAGTGGATCAGCTCTTTGGAATTGGAGAGTCTGATCAGTAAGCATCCTGCCGTCATGTCCGTTGCGGTGGTGGGTATTCCTGATCTTCAGTGGGGCGAACGGCCAATGGCGATGGTTGTATGCACACCATCTTTGCAGATCAATCAGGCGAATCTGGAGGACCACCTGATGCAGTTCGTTGACAGCGGCAGCATTAATAAATGGGCAATCCCTAAAAAATTCCTGTTCGTCGATGATATCCCCAAGACAAGCGTTGGCAAAGTTGACAAAAAACTAATACGAGAAACCGAGCTCTTGGAGCGAGGATGATTATTTTGCTTTCAGGAGTTTGAGATCGTTGGTTGGGTGATCATCCGGCTTGCATCTGGTCGAGAGCCGCTTACACGAACGTTCGTGGTGTACGGAAACAGTCGTCATCACGGCCAGGTCAAGCAGGCAAGGAAACTCTGCCTTGCGGTTTGTCAGCTATTGTTTTTCAAGGAAGTTGTCATGCCCAATAACAATAATATTTATCCCTCCAAAGCCCGTGCCTGGGGTACGGTCACAATATTGATGATGGCCTACGTGTTGTCATTTGTTGACCGGCAAATCCTCAATCTGCTGGTGGGCCCAATACGCCGCGACCTGATGATCAGCGACACCCAGATGAGTCTGTTGATGGGACTGTCGTTTGCGCTTTTCTACACTGTATGCGGCATTCCTCTCGGGCGCCTGGCCGACACCAGGAGCAGGCGCGGCTTGATCGCCTTTGGCATATTGTTCTGGAGCGCGGCCACCGCAGCCTGTGGTTTGGCCAGGCTGTACTGGCAATTCCTCATCTGCCGGATCGGCGTTGGCGTCGGCGAGGCAGCCTTGTCGCCCGCGGCCTATTCACTGATAGCCGACAGCTTTCCCGCCGAGCGCCGTGCCACGGCAATCAGTGTCTATTCGATGGGGGTATACCTCGGCTCGGGTTTCGCGTTTCTGTTTGGTGGTTTGGTCATCAAGCTGGCCTCTGCCCAAGGTGACGTATTGCTGCCTGTGCTGGGGGAAGTGCGTCCCTGGCAGCTGATTTTTCTCGCACTTGGCGCTGCTGGGGTACTTTTCAGCCTGCTCCTCTTAGCGATCAGGGAACCTGCCAGACACGGCGTCGGCGCAGGTATCGCGGTGCCGTTATCGGAGGTCGGACGGTATCTGCGCGCTAACAAACGCACCGTGCTTTGCCATAATTTCGGTTTTGCCGGCTTGGCGTTCGCCGGTTACGGCAGTGCGGCGTGGGTTCCGACATTCTTCATTCGCACCTATGGCTGGGACGCCGGTCAGGTCGGGATCGTATACGGCGGCATAATGGCGGTGTTTGGTTGCCTGGGTATCGTGTTCGGCGGAAGGTTGGCCGACTGGATGGCGAGGCGGGGCACCAGCGACGCTAATATGCGTGTCGGTCTATATGCTGCCCTGGGTGCTTTACCTTTTGTAGTGGCCTTCCCTTTGATGGAGAGCGCGCAATGGGCGGCGATTCTGGTCGCACCCGCCGTGTTCTTTCTGAGCATGCCGTTTGGTGTGGCGCCGGCGGCCATTCAGGAGATTATGCCCAACTCGATGCGCGGCCAGGCATCGGCGATTTACCTGTTTGTGATAACGCTGATCGGCTTGGGCATTGGACCAACGGCGGTGGCGGTAATGACCGACTACGTCTTTGGCGATGATATGTCACTTCGTTACTCACTGATGATTGTCACCAGCATCGCGGTGTTGTCCTCAGTTCTGTTGCTGAGCTTGAGTCTGAAACCCTATCGCGACAGCGTGGTGCATCTGCAACAGTGGGCGACCAGGGCGACCTGAACATCCATTGCGGCGCAAACACGCTGGACATCGCGCTCCATTGGTGCAGGGAACTAGTGCAGGCCCGCGGTAATTTGAGACGGTGCACCGTTCGTGCACCTGCCTCATATTTGATAACGGGGCTTTGGTGTATAGAGTCAGCGCATGGCGCAGAAATTGCTTGATTCGTTTGCTTCGCTCACCGGCAAATAGCTTGAACTGAACGATTGCGGTTTGTGGGTATAGGCAATTGGCAAGCTTGCTACTGGTTTTGTCAGAGTTGGCAATTCGCTCGTGGGGCACATATGCATCATTTACGACTACCCATCGCTTCCCCTGTTACACGCTTCAAGGACCAGTGTGTCGTCGCTCAACATGCGTTGTTCGATCAGGCGAACGAAACGCGCTTGTTTCTCCGGTCCGTACATCCCGGTCAGATACCCGTAACGGCTCACGCCATAGCATTGGTCGTCGATTTCGCCCGCCAGCGTGGCCTCAGCGTAGATGCCGTCCTGCGCGACTGCCATTTGCAGGTGGATCGCCTGCATTCGCCCTCGACCAGCCTTACCCGAGAGCAAGAGCTGAAAGTGTTCGAGAATCTCCTGGTGCTCAGCGGCGATGCGACGGTAGGGCTTGAGATCGGAAGGCGTCTGCACGTTTCTTGCTTCGGCCTGCCTGGCTACACGATGTTGGTCAGCGCAACGGTCAAGGATGCCATCCAGTGCTTGAGCAACTTCCCGTTGCTGATGGGCTTGTACTTTAACGTCACCATGCGCGAGGAGGGTGACTGGACAGCGATCGTCGTTGATGATTACTTCTACGCAAAACAGCTCGAACCCATGTGCACAGACATGATGCTCGCCGCGATCATGGCGATCATCGCGGACCTCGCCGGGCGTCCGATACAGCCGCTCGACGTGACCCTTCAACACACTCGCCCTTCGTATCATGACTTCTGCACTGATCTGTTTGGTTGCGAAGTCCGTTACGGGGCGGCCGAGAACGCGATTTATTTCCCCACTGTTCTGTTGAATCAGCCTGCTGCGCTTGCCAATGCCGTCAGCGGCGAGGCGCTCTACCTGCAAT
>JALYPE010000202.1 GCA_030856525.1 Pseudomonadota bacterium
GTCCGCAATGGAGAACGTTCATGAATATGCGCGCTTTGCTAATTCCCGCCGCCCTCGCCTGTACCTTGGTCGCAGGTGCGGCAAACGCTTCAGAAGAGGTCTCGCCGGGTGCAGCGTCGTATCGATACGGCATGCCGCTGCAGGTGGCCAAGGTCATTTCCCTGACCGAGCCGTCCACGGTGGAATGTGAAGTGGTGTCGGCCCATATGAAATACATCGACTCCGCCGGCCGACCTGCGGAGATCACTTATCGCAAACTGTCCGAGGCCTGCAGGCTGCAAAACTGACTGAGATGCAGCGTCGGCGGACGGTTACAGCGCTTGCCTGTTCGGGTGCAAAAGCTGAGCGTTCGTCTGATGCTGCAAGTCGGAGCGCAGGCCAGCAATGAGATCGCTGATCGCGCGGCTGCTGTTTAATTTGCTGGCATTGATACCGGTGACCAGCAGATCGACCTGTTCGGTTCTAGTGTCGGCGAACACCTTAACCGTCATCTGCAGATCGGGTGACAGCGTGCATTGGCAGCGTTTCGGTAGAAAACCGGTTTCAACGATGTTGCGAATTTCCAAGGCAGACAGAAACATGGCAGTACTCTCCTAAATGTGAGATAGCCAATTAATGATCAATGCTGGCTCTGTATAAATCCGGTCAGCTTCAACAGACATCTACAGCATAAAACATGCCTCAATTCCTGCGCTGCAGCTCATCGGCGAATCAAGGACTTAGCGATGTTGCTCGTCGATGGGCTCATGCAATTTGCAAGATGGGCCTTATCGCTCATGCATTTTGCAAACCCATAACTCTCGTTTGCATTGGCAGCGAACGGCAGTGAGAATGCAGTCTGTCAGTTCAGTATCCGCTGACCTCACCTACATGCAAGGAGGCAACATGGGTTCACTGACCTGTGTCACTACCGTTGGGCTGATCGCTGCGGCGGCGCTGTCCTCATTCGCTCATGCCGCGCCGCTTGAAAAATTTGCGCCATTCCCCAAGGCGGAGGAAGGGTTCACCCGCCAGGTCATTCACCTCGCTCCGCAACCCCGGGAAGACAGTTTTCAGGTTGAAGTTCTTGCGGGCAAAACGCTCACCATGGACTGCAACCGACAGCGGTTGGGCGGCATGCTTGAGGAAAAGAATCTCGAGGGTTGGGGATATCCGTTCTATCGGCTGGAGAGTGTTATCGGGCCGATGAGCACGCAGATGGCGTGTCCCGATGGCAAACCTAAGAAAGAGTTCGTGCCCGTCGTGGGTGACGGCTTCATGCTGCGCTACAACAGCAAGTTGCCGATTGTTGTTTATGCGCCCAAAGACGTCGAGGTTCGTTACCGAATATGGTCGGCATCGGATGCGGTCGAGAAAGCTGTTCAGGAATAACTTACGGGAGTGCCCGATTTGATTACCTGCCACGTCAAATATGTGATCGACCCCTATCAACTATCGGAATTCGAGGCTTACGCAAAAGCCTGGCTGCGTATTGTCGAGCGTCTCGGCGGCTCTCATCACGGATACTTTCTACCCTCCGAAGGCGCGAGCAATATTGCTTACTGCCTGTTCAGTTTTCCTTCTCTGGCGGACTATGAAAGTTACCGGCACGTTGCAATGACGGACACAGAAAGTACGGCGCTGGTCGCGTTGTTGGTTGAGAAGAAGTTTATCGTCAGTTACGAACGCACGTTTCTACGGCCGTTGTTGGCCTGACATGGAACTGCAAATCCATTTAAACCAAGGAAGGTCATCATGAAATCTGTCGCCCTGCCCCTGCTCGCTTTGATCGCATTCTCTGGATACACCCTTTCGGTAATGATGCAGACCGAGCAATCGCTGATCGATTTTGGTATCAGCCTGATGTCCAGGCCTGATACTGCACAGGTGGTGATTGATTTGTATTTGCTGGCGACGCTGGCCGGGATCTGGATGTACAGGGATGCGCGCAAGCGTGGGCAGTCGGGTTGGTCTGTGTTGCCTTATCTGTTGATCACGGCGGTCTTTGTGTCGGTTGGGCCGTTGTTGTATCTGGTGGTGCGGGGTTGGCGGGGGCGGGAGTTGCACGGGTGATTTAACTTGGATTTACGACTGCTGCGCAGCCGGACGCAGGCTGCGCCAGCTGCTACAGGGGATCGCGTGTTGGTGCTATTTAAGGCCGACTTTGAGTAGCTCGCCGTCGTCATCATCGGTCAGCACGTACAGGTAGCCATCCGGGCCCTGGCGTACGTCGCGGATGCGCTTGTTCAGCTCCCCCATCAAACGCTCTTCATGCACCACGCGGTCGCCGTCGAACTGCAGACGGATCAACTCCTGGCTGACCAGTGCGCCGATGAACACGTTGTGCTGCCACGGCTTGAAGCGGTCGGCGTCGTAGAACGCCATGCCGCTCAAGCCGGGAGATTTTTCCCAGACGTGATGCGGTGCGACGGTACCTTCGGCAGTTTTGCCATTAGCTTCGGGTATCGGTTGGCCGGAATAGTTGATGCCGTGTGTTGCCGTCGGCCAGCCATAATTCTTCCCGCGCTCGATGATGTTGATTTCGTCACCACCGCGGGGGCCATGCTCGTTTTCCCAGAGCACGCCGGTCCATGGATTGAGCGCGGCGCCTTGCGGATTGCGCTGGCCGTATGACCAGATTTCCGGACGTATGCCGTTCTGGCCGACGAAGGGATTGTCGTCGGGCACCTTGCCGTCCGGGTAGATGCGCACCACTTTGCCCTGCAGTTTATCGAGGTCCTGTGCCGTTGGCCGGTCGTTGTTTTCACCGAGCGCGATAAACAGGTAGCCGTCGCGATCAAACACCAGCCGTGAGCCGAAATGATTACCGACCGAGAGTTTGGGCTCCTGGCGGAAGATCACTTTGAAATTCTTCAGCGTCTTCAAATCTTCAGACAATTGTCCGCGACCGACCGCCGTGCCGGCCTTGCCGCCCGCACCGCCGCCCTCGGCATAAGACAGGTAAACCGTGCGGTCCTGCTTGAAGTCCGGCGAAAGCACGACGTCGAGCAAGCCGCCCTGCCCTTTGGCCCAGACCTCCGGTACGCCGTCGAGCGGTGCCGAGAGTTTGCCATCGGCGCTGACCACGCGCAGATTCCCCGGCCGTTCGGTCACCAGCATGCCCTTTTGATCGGGCAGAAATGCCAATGCCCACGGGTGATCGAGGCCCTTGGCGATGCGGGTGACTTCAAGCGTGCCCTGCTCGCTTTTCAATTCTTGTGTCGACGCCGCAAAGGCGGGCGCCGCCGTGGAGATCAACGCGCTGGCGCAGAAGGTGGCCAGAAGTGTTTTACGCAGCATGCACGATTCCTTTTGTCGTCAAAATGGCTCGCAAGGCTTTCTGCCTCGGGTTTAACGGTTGCCGGTGGGTGCGTCTCGGTGAGGCGGGTTGGGGATGAATTTAGGCGGGCTGGCAGGCGCCGACCGATCCTGCGGATAGCGATTGCCGATGCCGCCATTGTCCAGCGTCGGTGGTCGCGGCACCGGAACGGTGTTCGGCCCACGTATCGCAGGCGCACTCGGCTGGGTGCCCTGCATGCTGTTGGGATTGGCCCGGCGAATCGGGCTGTTGTAAGGGTTGCCGGCATTGCCCGTCGGGCTTTGCGCCAGCAGCAAGGGCTCGGCCGCGACGTCAGCCTGGGCGGACAGCCCCAACACACCACTCAACGTCAACACGCCAAGGCCAAGCATTAATCGATTCATGGCAACCTCTCTTCAGGCTCGCTACAGGAGCATGCCTTTCGATAGCACGCTACGCCGAGGGTTCGGATTTGTTAACCCAAACCTGTCCGGCAAGATGTAACACCCTTTGACCGTACCGCTGATCTGCCCGTGTGACGCGGGGCAAAGCCGCTGAAACTTTTTCGCGCGGGCGCCGGTCACCTGATCATCACTTGCGAGTAGACGACGATGCCACGTGCAATCTGGAAAGGCGCAATCAGTTTCGGACTGGTCCATATCCCTGTGGCGCTGGTTTCAGCGACGTCCACTCAAGGGGTGGATTTCGACTGGCTCGATGGCCGCAGCATGGACCCGGTGGGCTACAAACGGGTGAACAAGGTCACCGGCAAGGAAATCGACAAAGAGCACATCGTCAAGGGCGTCCAGTACGAGAAGGGTCGCTACGTGGTGCTCAGTGAAGATGAGATCAAATCGGCGCACCCGCTCTCGACGCAAACTATCGACATTTTCTCGTTTGTGGATAGCGAACAGATCCCGTTACAAAACATCGAAAAACCGTATTACCTCGCGCCGGACAAGCGCGGCGGCAAGGTGTACGCCTTGCTGCGTGAAACCCTGAAACAAACCAATAAGGTCGCCCTCGCTAATGTAGTGATACATACAAAGCAGCATTTGGCGGCATTGATGCCGCTGGAAGACTCGATGGTGTTGGTAATGCTGCGCTGGCCGGAGGAAGTGCGCAGCCTCGACACGCTGGAACTGGGCAGCGACGTCAAAGATGTGAAACTGGCGAAGGGAGAGCTGGAGATGGCCAAGCGGCTGGTCGACGACATGGCCGGCGACTGGAGCCCCGAGGATTATCGCGACAGTTTCGAAGACAAGATCATGGCGTTGGTGGAAAAGAAAGCCAACGAAGGCAAGATCGAGGATGTGGAGACCGTGTCGGGCCAGGAGGAACGCAAGACGGCGGATGTTATCGATTTGACCGAGCTGCTTAAACGCAGCCTTGGGGGCAAGGCACCGGCCAAACCGGCGGCGAAGGGTAAAGCGGCGGCGAAGACGACCGAGAAAGCGGCGCCGGCGAAGAAGGCTTCCAAGCGGTCGAGTGGTTGATGATTTGTGAAAGTCTCCGAGGGATGAGGCGCAGGTCATGGCCTCTTCGCGAGCAAGCCCGCTCCCACATTTAACCTGAGGCGGTCAAAAGGTCAGTGTGGGAGCGCGCTTGCTCTGGGCCGCTTTCCGATAAGGGTGTCACTCAGATCAGCACAAAAATCGCCAGCAACCCGGCAAAGATTGCCCACTTCTCCAGGTAATAGAGCTTGCGATTACGCTTCTTC